>CALXFL010000071.1 GCA_944387515.1 uncultured Clostridia bacterium | reverse complement strand
AATACCCCCTGATGTAGTTCTATTTTCCTACATCAGGGGGTATTTTGTCACTGTCCATTTTTACTGGACCTGTTCACTGTTCACACGGCCGGGCGGTGTTCTTTTTGTGGGATCAGTCTTCCAGCTCCTTCAGCCAGGGATCGATGGTATAGCGCTTCCGGTTCCGGGTGGCATCGCCGTACTGGATGGCCTGCTGGGGACATTCGTTGATGCACCGCCGGCATTGGTAACACTGCTTACCCCAGATGGGTTTACCCTCTGTCAGGGTGATGGTTCCGGCGGGACAGTGCTGGGCGCAGCGGCCGCAGCCGTTGCAGGCGTCGGTAACCTGGAAAGGACGGGTAGTCCGGGCGAAGTGCTCAAAGCCCCAGTGTACCGGACCGGACTTCAGACCGGCTTTGGCGCCCTCTGTCACCCGGTAGACCTTCTGTCCGGCCAGCACCTCTCCGGCCAGTCGGGCGATTTCCTCCCGGGCTGTCCGCAGCTTGCGGCGGATGGTGTCCGGGTCGTCCGGTTCGGAGCCGATGATGTAGTTGTTGGGCATGACCAGGCTGTAACAGCTGTCCAGTGGGAGGGGCAGCTTTTTCATGGCAAGCCCGGCTTCCGACCCACAGGTGCAGACACCGAAGGTGAAAGCCCCGCCGGGGCGGAGGGCCTTTGCAAAGGCCCGCACCGGCTCAGGTGCGCCCCAGGCGTAGATGGGAAAGACCAGCCCCACCCGCTGCTCTCCTGCGAGGGCGGGGGGCGCTTTCAGCGCCGTGATGTCCTGCACGGTGTCCCCGGTGAGGGCGGCAATCTGCTGGGCCACCCAGCGGGAGTTGCCAGTGCCGGAAAAATAAAAGATCATGGGCTCCATCCTTTCTCCTTGCTTTGGTGGTATGATACCAGATTCCCGGTCAAAATGCAACCATCCAAAATTTTATGAAAGTATTTCTTTTATCTTGACTTTCATAAAATTAAAGTGTATACTCAATATTATAAAAGAAACCCCAAAGGAGGGAGCAAGATGGCGATGGAAATGCTGCCGTCCTGGCTGGCCATGCTGGAGACCGAGGAACTGAACTTTATCCGCCGGTTCCTGCTGGCGTCGGGGTCACTCAAGGAGATGGCCCGCCAGTATGGCGTCACCTATCCCACGGTGCGGCTTCGGCTGGACCGGCTCATCCAGAAGATCCGGCTGGCAGAGGAGGGGGAACAGGACCCCTATATCCAGCTGGTCAAGCAGCTGGCCATGGCGGAGAAATTGGACCTGGACACCGCCCGCACCCTGATTGCCGCCTATAAAAAGACCAAGGAGGGATCCGTATGAATTTGATGGCTATTTTTTCAATGCTTCCATTGACGCTGCCGGTGCTGTGTATGCTGGTGGCGGGGGAGATGCTGCTGGCCCGGCGGCGACAGGCCGCCCTGGGATGGATTCTGCCGGGAGTTTGCCTGGCGGCCGGGTTGGTGTTGGGGGCGCTGGCGATGTACGTCACCGGCGTATTCCGGACGGCGCTGGTGGTATTCGGCATCTTTGCCGGTCTGGCAGTGGTGCTGGGGCTGGTGGGCTTTTTCTGGCGGAGAAGCTGGCGCAAGCGTCAATTGGCCCGGATGAAGATTCAGGACCTGGATTAGCTGTTGTCACAGCTTTGTCAGGAATTTGTCACCGTTTTGTGATTGCGCTTTGAGGGAAGCGGTGCTATACTGGGGGCGAAAGGAGTGGGATTTCCATGAAAAGACAGATTTTTGCCCTGCTGTTGGCCGGCCTGATGGCCGCTGTCCTGACAGCGGGCTGCACCGGGCAGCAAAAGGAACAGGATGGCAGTTCCAACGCTCTTGCTTCCACCGAAACCTCCTCCCAGCCAGAGGAGAGCAGCACCTCTGAAGCCAGCGAGCTGGAGGAACTGGGACACGAAGTCGCAGAAAGCAGCGAGCCAGATACTTCCTCGGAAGAAACGGAGACCTCCGGCGCAGATGTCTCTCAGGGTCCGGCAGAGCCGGAGAGCAGCGAAACTGCCAGCGAAGCTGTCAGCGAGGATACCACCGGTTTCCACACCGTCTCCTGTGAGATGCCGGTTCTCAACGGAGACCAGCCCCAGGACACCCAGCTGACCATGTCGGTGGACATCCCGGCGGAGTGGGGCTGTGATTACAGCATCCTCTACGACACCGCCATTACCGATCCGGCCCTTATCGAGGCCACCGGCGGCCAGATGAAGGTAGGCGAGTTCGCTGGCAAGCGAATCGATCTGGTGGAGCCGGGTCTGACAGCGGAGGAATTCTTCGCTCAGGACGCTTTCCAGCAGGAGGAGCAGATGGGCGAGCCTTTGCAGGTTCGCCAGCTGGAGCTGGGCGGCCGGTCCGCCTATATGCGCCAGTGGGTGAGCTATCCCGGCGGCGGGGTGGTGGATACCTGGTATCCCCACGCTTACTATGTCTGGGACGGAGACGGATATCTTTGCCTGATGCTCTACTCGCTGGAGGAGAGCGACGCAGAGACACTGGCACTGTTTGATGCAGTGGCGGCGACGGTGCAGGGAGAATAAGAGAAACGCTTCGGATGAAAAAGGGACACCTTCGGGTGTCCCTTTTTTAGGAAAGCTTGAATTGAAAAAATATTGTTTTTTGTCAAAATTTGTAGTATACTGTTGTCATTGACAGCGAATAGGATGGCTGGAATCATATGGGAGGGAACTGGATGGAAATCAAGTTTTTCAATCCGTTGAAGTCCATAAAAAAGATGAAAAGAGCAACAAGGTTGTTGCTGATAGGCGTGGTGGTAGGAATTGTCTTAACACTGGTTTTGGTAAATTTAGGACAAAAGAAAGAGAAAGAAGCAGTTGCCAAGACCATCTCCACCCTGGAAAAAAATGTGCAGGTGAGTGAGTTGTCCACCTATACCTCCATTTACAACGGTATTGCTACGGTGACCGACCCGGAGAAGCCTGAAAAGGTAAAGTATTATGTGTCTTATGAGGCGAGAATTGATGCTGGGTTGGACTTTTCCGCAATTAAGATGGAGGGGGATTTGAAAAATGCCCGCATTGTGGTGACTCTGCCTGACATCCGGTTGCAGGAGCCGGCGGTGGATGTGAGTTCGCTGGACTATTTGTTTATGGATGACAAGGCCAACCAGAGCGCTGTCACGGCAGATGCACTCAAGGCTTGCGTGGCTGATGTCGAAGTGGAAACCAAAGAGGAAAAGGCTATTCTGGAAATGGCAGAGCAGAATGCCAAGAATGTTCTTCGGGCACTGATGGAGCCGATGCTGGAGCAAGATCTGCCGGATTATCAGCTGGTCTTTGCCGGAGAGGAGGAACAGTCATGACCGGAATTTTCAGGAAAATATCCGCATTGCTGGCTGCCGGATGGCTGGTCTTGATGCCTTCCTGTGGTAAAAAAGAGCCGCTCCCCCAGCCTGATCTCACCCGGATGAAAGCCATCTGTCAGCTGTCGGTGATGGACTGCTACTACCACAATGTAGTCAAGTTCCGGCAGGAGGATGCCTCCCAATTTCTGTGGTTGACCTGGGACAAGTATTTCTGGATTGAATATGACGGCGTGGTCACTTTGGGTATTGACATTTCCCAGTTGGATATGGATATGGACGATAAACGGGTGAAGATTACCCTTCCTCCAGCCGAGGTACAGAAGTGTCGGGTCAATGAGGAGACCCTTACTCCGGACTCTTTCATCGTAGCCAAGGATTCCGCCAGAATCACCGCCGAGGATGAGCGCCTTGCCTTTGAGCGGGCGCAGGCCGATATGGAGGCGGCAGCGGCAGGCGACCGGGCACTGCTGGCTCAGGCTCAGCAGCGGGCCCAGCAGCTGCTGGAGGACTACATTCGCAATTTTGAGACCCTGACGGGTGAGCATTATGAAATTGTGTGGGAATACCTGGAGGATACCGTCAGCGAACCAGCTGGGGAGGTTTCGTCAGAACCAGCATCATAAAACAGCAGAAAAAGGCAGCGAAGGATTTTCCTCCGCTGCCTTTTGTCATTCCACCCGGATTTCTGCCAGACCTGGCGGGCAGACAGTCCCGGCGTAAAAAAGGCCGGACACTTCTGTCCGGCCTTCGGTTCAGATCAGGGTATAGGTGAACATCTCCCAGTGGAGGCGGCTGCCCTCCTCAATTTCCATGGGGAGCAGGGCCCGGGCCACCAGGTTTTCCACCCCCTGGTCACTGACCAGCAGGGCATAGTCGCCGTCCAGCCGGACGACGGTGTAATCAATGGGTTCCATGTCAGTCTCCTTTCGCCGGTTCTGTTCCGGCAGGCTGCGTTCCCGTCTCGTCGTCCAGGGCGTGCCAGCCCTGATCGGCCCGTTCCGGCAGGTCGCCGGGGCGGAAGCCGTTGCCGGCGATCTCGCCGCAGTCGGATGCAATGATGAAGGCGTGAGGGTCCTCTTCCTCGGCGATGGTCTTCAGCTGGAAATAGTCCCGGCTGCGCATGGCCACCACCAGGACGTTGGTGCCCACGTTGGTATAGGCGCCCCGGCCGTTGAGGATGGTGACACCCCGGTGACATTCCAGAATGATGCGCCGGGCGATCTGGGGACCCTTGCGGGAGATCAGGAAGATGACCTTGCCGCTGCCCCGCCGGTAGAGGAGGATATCCACCACCCGGGTGTAGACAAAGATGGTGATGCCGGCATACATGACCGACTCGATCTTGCCGAACACCAGTCCCGAGGACAGCACGACCATGGCGTCAAAGATCAGGATCAGCTGTCCCATCTGCATATCCGGGCGCTTGACCTGTACCAGCTTGGCGACGATGTCGCTGCCGCCGGTGGTGAAGTCCCGCATAAAGACCAGCGCCAGGCCGGTGCCCATGACCACGCCGCCATAGAGGGCACCCAGCAGCTGCTCGCCGTGGTAGACCGGCAGATGCACCAGCACAAAGTCGTAGAAGATGGTAATCAGGCCGGTGGAAATCAGGGTTTTCAGGGTAAAGCGCTTGCCCACAAAGAGGAAGGAGAGAATCAGCAGCGGCAGGTTCAGGGCCATGGTCCAGAAGCCCATAGGGATCTGGGTCAGGGCGTTGAACATGGTGGACAGACCGGCCACGCCGCCGGGGGCGATTTCATTGGGTGCGGTGAAGCAGTAGTTGCCCGCCGCATAGAGGAAGGTGCCGGCTATCAGGTGCAGGGCGTCCAGGGTCAGCTCCCGGCCTTTGCTTTTTTTCTTGACTGTCATATTATGTGCCTCCAGGTATCACCAGGTGAAATTGGGGCAGCAGAGAGAGAAAACCCGAAGGGTCAGAGATCCACCTTTTCCAGCAGCAGGTCCATCAGCCGGCATCCCGGGTCCACCATCGGCCCGGCAGCGGCGTTCTCCTCGGTGAAGGAGGCGGGGCCGTTTTCAGCCCGGCGGCTGTCGTAGAGCATCCAGGGCACCGGGTCAGCGGTGTGGGTACGGATATCCAGCGGGGTCGGGTGGTCAGGCAGAATCAGGATCCGGTGGTCGCCCAGGGCTTCCAGCTCCGTCAGCACCGGCGCCAGCACTTCCTCATCGATGCGCTCGATAGCGGTTACCTTGTTTTCCACCTCGCCCCGGTGACCGCACTCGTCCGGCGCTTCCAGATGGAGGTAGACCAGCTGCTGGCCCCGGCGGAAGGCGTTGATGGCCGCCTCGGCTTTGCCTCTGAAGTTGGTGTCCAGGTAACCGGTGGCGCCCGGCACCGTCAGCACTTCCATCTCAGCCAGGATGCCGATGCCCTTGATCAGGTCCACCGCCGAGATCACCGAGGCGGACAGCCCGGTTTTCTCCCGGAAGGGGGCGAGTGCCGCCCGGCGGCCCTGTCCCCAGAGCCAGATGGCGTTGGCGGGGCGTTTGCCCCGGGCGATGCGGGCCAGGTTGACCGGATGGTCCGAGAGCAGCCGGACACTCTCCTCCATCAGCTGAAGGAGGGGACCGGCTTTCTCCGGGTCAGGCAGGTAGTCGCCGATCTTCCGCCCCGAGATGTCGTGGGGCGGTGTCAGAACGCCCAGGTCAGGGGACGGATTCTCCCATACCAGGCAGTGGCGGTAGCTGACCCCGGGGGTCAGCCGGAAGCCCGCCGGCAGCCGCTCATCCAGGTAGCGGATGAGGACAGCGGCCTCTTCGGTGGAGATGTCATCGGCGCAGTAGTCGGCCATGATTTTGTTCCGGTAGTCGGGCTCGTCACTCAGGGTGACCAGGTTGCAGCGGATGGCGTATTGGCTGTCGGTGAGGGAAAGGCCCATGCTGGCGGCTTCCAGAGGGGAACGGCCGGTGTAGCAGTCTCTCGGGTCATAGCCCATGGCAGACAGGTTGGCCACATCGCTGCCCGGCGCCATGTCGGGGGGGACGGTGCGGGCCATGCCGCAAAGGCTTTTTGCCGCTAGCCGGTCCATGACCGGTTTGTGGGCGGCCTGCATGGGGGTTTTTCCTCCCAGCTGTGGTACCGGCGTATCCGCCATGCCGTCACAGAGCAGAATCAGGGTTCTCATCTCTCCTCATACTCCTTTTCCCATTATAGCAAAGTGAAGATTGTACGTCAAGAAAAATCAGAAAATAATTTTATGTATTTTTCATAGAGACATTTGTCTCAAATGACAGCCAATTTCTCAAAATATGACTGCATTTGACAAACACCTGCTTTTATATGGCGTACTGTTTCTCAAGAATACCACATTTTCCTTGAAAAGTCAATGAGCAGGACAGAATCTTCCAGCTGCCTGAAATACCTTCACAGGCTGAAGTGATTTACTTTGTCCTCACTTTCAGTATACTGATTTTCTGTTTTGTCCAGTGGCAGGCAAACGAAAAAGCACCCTGACAGGTATGCTGTAGCCTGTCAGGGTGTTATGGTGTTGGGTCAGCGTGTCTGCCTTACAGTCCCTTTGCCAGCAGGGATTCCACGAACTGCTTTGCGGCCCGTGCCGACCGTCCGCTGCGGGCGATGGCAAAGGCCTCTGCCTGGATGTCAAGCTGGTCCTGGGGCATGGTGATGCCGTACCGGAGCGCCAGGTCGTGGACGATTTCCAGATAGACCTTCTTCTGGGGCTTCTGGAAGGTGATGGTCAGGCCGAACCGGTCGCTGAGGGAAATCAGCTCCTCCAGCGTGTCGCTGATGTGGACCTCGTCCCCCTGCCGGTCGGCGAAGGTCTCCTTCACCAGGTGCCGCCGGTTGGAGGTGGCATAGACCGCCAGATTGTTGGCTCTTGCCGATACCGAGCCTTCGAGGATTGCCTTGAGGGCGGCGAAGTCGTCGTCGTTCTTGGCAAAGGACAGGTCGTCGATGAAGAGGATGAACTTGAGGGGGTTCCGGGACAGCTGGTCCACCAGGTGGGGAATTTCGTGGAGCTGGTTCTTTTTCAGCTCGATCAGCCGCAGGCCCCGGTCCTTGTAGGCGTTGGCCACCGCCTTGACGGTGGAGGACTTGCCGGTGCCGGCATCGCCGTAAAGCAGGGTGTTGGCGGCAGGACGGCCCTCCAGCAGAGCCAGGGTGTTGTCGATGACGGCCTGCCGTTCCTTCTGATAGCCGCCCAGCTCGTCCAGGGTGATGGCATCGGGGTGCTTGACCGGACAGAGGACGCCGTCCTGGACCAGGAAGGTGTGGTATTTGGCGAAGATGCCGTAGCCGTGCTGATGAATCTCAGAGAGCCGCTGGGCGTAGGTGGCGGCGAAGCCGCTCTCCCGGTTGTACCAGCCCGGCAGCCAGCCCTGGTAGCCAATCTGGCTTCGGAACCAGTCGGGGGTGAGGGCAGCGGCCCCCTCCAGGATGGCCAGCTCCTGGGAGACAGCTTCTTCCAGCAACGGGTCGGGGGTCTTGCCCTCAGCCCGGATGAGCATATAGATGTTCTCGTCCTCCAGTGCCAGGGTCAGCAGGTACTGACTCAGGTCGGTGCCCCGGGCGTAGAGCCGGGCAGCCAGCTCGCTGTAAGCGGAAATGCGTTCCTCCTTGGGAGCGGCAGTGAGGGCCAGCAGTCCCTCCATGACGGGGTCCTGGAGGACGTTTCGGAAGACGCAGAGGGACAGAAGGCCCTGCCGCAAGGCAGCGAGGTCGGAAAAGGGGACGGGTGATGGACTTTGCATATTCAGGTTCCTCTCCTTATGTATTTTTTTCTTTTCATTTCATTATACTGCCCGCCCCCTCAAAGGTCAAGGGGGGACCGGTGGGGGTGGGGCGAAGCCTCAGGCAGAGAAGTCGAAAATTTTTGGAGAAGTTGCCCAGTTTCCAGCCGGGAATTTGGCCTCTCCTCCCTTGCCTTTTGGGAGAAATTGTGCTAAAATGTAGAAAGTCCATTTTAAGGCGGGAAAGCGTTACGCTTTAAACGGATGAAAGCAAGGGGCCGCCGGATTTCCGGTTCCGGGCATACTCTTGCAGATTCCCCTAAAATCAGGTACAATAGAGAAGGAGGGTTTTGCCCTCCTTTTGAAAGGAAGGTATCCTCATGTTTTTCCAAAAGGACATTGAGACTATGGACCGGCCCTCGCTGGAACGGCTTCAGCTTGAGAAGCTGCGCCGTCTGGCCCGGTACTGCTACGACCGGGTTCCCTTTTACCGGCAGAAGATGGATGACGCCGGGGTGGATCCGGATAAAATCCGCACCCTCAGCGACCTTCAGTATCTCCCCCTGACTACCAAGGAGGACATCCGGGACCATTATCCCACCGGGCTGTTTGCCCAGCCCATGAAGAACATCGTCCGGATTCACGCCTCCTCCGGCACCACCGGCAAGCCCACCGTGGTGGGTTACACCAAAAACGACCTGGATATGTGGTCGGACTGTGTGGCCCGGGTGGTGACAGCGGCGGGCGCAACCGATGAGGACGTGGTGCAGATTTCCTTCGGCTACGGTCTCTTCACCGGTGCGCTGGGTCTCCATTACGGCCTGGAGAAGATCGGCGCCACCGTCATTCCCATCTCCAGCGGCAACACCGAAAAGCAGGTCATGATGATGAATGACCTGGGGGTCACCGCCCTGGTGAGCACCCCCTCCTATGCCCTCTACATGAGCGAGGTGGCCCGGGAGAAGGGAATTCTCGACCAGCTGAAGTTGCGGTTGGGCCTGCTAGGCTCGGAGGGCTGCACCCCCGAGATGCGGGAGCAGATTGAGCGGGGCTTCAACCTCTTTGCCACCGACAACTACGGCATGAGCGAGCTGTGCGGTCCCGGCGTGTCGGGAGAATGTACCTTCCGCTGCGGTATGCACATCAACGAGGACCACTTCCTCCCCGAGCTCATCAACCCGGACACCTTGGAGCCGGCGACCGATGGAGCGGGCGAGCTGGTGGTGACCACCTTGTCCAAGGAGGGCTTCCCCCTGATCCGCTACCGGACCAAGGACCTGACCACCCTGAACTACGAGCCCTGCGCCTGCGGCCGCACCTTTGTGCGGATGGCCAAGCCCATGGGCCGCAGCGACGATATGCTGAAGATCCGCGGCGTCAATGTCTTCCCGTCCCAGATCGAGAGCGTCCTGATGCCCCAGCCTCACATCGGCGGCCATTACCAGCTGATTGTCCGGCGGGAAGGCTTCATGGATACCCTGGAGGTCCGGGTAGAGCTCACCGACGGCAGCCTGCTGGATAACTACGGCCAGCTGGAAGCCCTTCAGCACAAGGTCCAGAGCGATCTGAAGAGCGTGCTGGGCATCCAGGCCCGGGTGACCCTCTGCGAGCCCAAGTCCATCGAGCGGTTCCAGGGTAAGGCCAAGCGGATTGTCGACCTGCGGAAGGAACAGCAGTAACCCCTGAATCTACATAGGAAAGGAACGAACACCCTTGAAAACTCTGATGCTTGGCAACGAAGCCGTTGCCAGAGGCCTTTACGAGGCGGGATGCAGCCTGGTTTCCAGCTACCCCGGCACCCCCAGCACCGAAATCACCGAATATGCCGCCAAATACCCGGAAATCTACGCCGAGTGGGCGCCCAATGAAAAGGTGGCAGCGGAGGTGGCGCTGGGCGCCGCCATCGGCGGCCGCCGCTCCTTCTGCGGCATGAAGCACGTCGGCT
>CALXFL010000070.1 GCA_944387515.1 uncultured Clostridia bacterium | reverse complement strand
GGCGGGAGTGGGATCAGATTTGAACGGCGTTGATAACGTCCTTCAGGCTCTGGGCGCTCTTCTGGAGCAGGGCAACCTCCTGGTCGTTCAGGGGAGCGATCAGCTTGCCGCTGATGCCGTCGGGGCCAACGATGGACAGAGTGGAGAGACAGACATCGTCGATGCCGTACTCGCCATGCATCATGGTGGAGACGGTCAGGGTGGTGTCAGCGCCGCTGAAGATGCACTTGCAGATGTGGCAGACAGAAACGGCAACGGCATAGAAGGTAGCGCCCTTGCGGGAGATGATCTTGCCGCCGGACTTGCGGATGTAGTTTTCCACTTCCTCGTGGTCGAGGCTGGGCATCAGAACCTTATCGGGATCATCCAGGCAGTCTCTGTACTGGTCGATGGGGATGTTGGAGATGGTGCCCAGAGACCAGGGGACGAAGGAGGTGTCGCCGTGTTCGCCGTATACATAGGCATGAACGTTCTGGAGGTTGATGGAGTAGTACTCGGCGATGCGGGCACGCAGCCGGGCAGTATCCAGAATGGTGCCGGAGCCGATGATCTGACGCTCAGGCAGGCCGGAAACCTTGTGGAAGACGTAGGTCAGGATGTCCACAGGGTTGCTGACGATGATGTAGATGGCATTGGGGGCGTGCTTGACGATCTCGGGGATGATGGACTTGGTGATGTTGACATTCACCTGAGCCAGATCCAGCCGGGACTGACCGGGCTTTCTGGCCACACCGGAGGTGAGGATGACAATGTCGGAACCCTCGGCGTCCTTGTAGCTGCCGGCGTAGATGGAGATGGGGGGGCAGAAGGAGACACCCTGCCGGATGTCCAGGGCCTCGCCCAGGGATTTGGATTCGTTGATGTCAATCATGACCACCTCAGTGGCAATGCCATTGACTGCCATGGTGTAGGCGATGGTGGAACCAACGCTTCCTGCGCCGATGATTGTTACTTTTTTGCCCATAAGTCGTTCCTCCTAAAATGTTGTCATCGTGGCTTCATTTCTCCAGACCGCCGGTCTCTCTATCCGGGGGACCGGTGAGCCTTTTGGACAGATGATGGGAGAGCAGGGCCAGCGAAGCGGCCATGTTCTCATTTTGGATCAGCACCTCCGGCGGGGCGGTGAGCCGCACCGGGGCAAAGTTCCAGACAGCCTGTACCCCACTGTTTACCAGGGTGTCGCAGCAGTCCTGGGCAGCCTCAGCCGGAACGGTGAGGATGCCGATGCGGACCTGATGCTCCCGGCAGAAGTGGGGAAGCTGGGAGACGGGCAGTACCGGCTGTTTCAGGCCGGATGCCGTCCCGGGCAGGGGTTCCCGGTCAAAGGCGGCCAGGATCCGCAGGCCATACTGCTCAAATCCGCCATAGGAAAGCAGTGCCCGGCCCAGATTGCCGGCACCTACCAGCACAGCGCTGTGAAGGTTGCCGCAGCCCGTGGCCTGCTCCAGGGTTTCCACCAGGTCTGAGACCCGGTAGCCCACCCGGGGCTTGCCGGCATCGCTCACCGAAGCCAGGTCCTTGCGGACCTGAACCTCTCCCATGCCCAGAGCCGCCGCCAGCGCAGTGGCGGAGATGTGTTCGGGGCCATCGGGGGGGATGGTGCGCAGGTAGGCCAGGTAAACAGGCAGCCGCTGCAGGGTGGATTTTGAGATATCGCCGGTCATGATCCACACGCCTCCTCTCTGGATATCCATCTTATAGCATACCATAAAAGGCGGTCCCTTGTAAAATGTAAAATCTGACATAACGATATGTTTTTATCGATATGACCATATCGATAAAAATCTGACAATCTGCAAGGCAGCAACGCCCCAGTACAGGCTTCCAAGATAAATATACCATATCCTGTGACATAAGAAAAGTACCAAAAGCAAAAACGGAAAGGTTTGTATAAAAGCAAATGGAGGGGCGGGGGATTTTTGTCACAGATGATAAAGCCGGGGAAGAATCCGGTGAAAAATGGAAAAAGAAGCCGCAACGTGAGGTCTCTTTTGGCTGGGAAAAAGCGCAAAAATGCGACTGTCGCAGAACAACAGAGCCATGTGAGCCTGCCTGATAAATTTCCCGAAAAGCAGAGATCCGGAAGGGTTTGCCATGACTGGAAACCTTTCCGGATCTTTTGAGTTTTGTTTTAATTGTTCTGCGACAGTGCCATCAGGGAAGAATTTCATCTGTAAGGAAGGCGGTGTACCGGGCGCCGGGGGTGTAGCCCAGCTTGACAGCCAGAGCGGCGGAGGGGGGATTGTGGGCGTCCCAGTGGGGGACCAGTCCCCGGTCGAAGCACCGGCGCATCAGGCTGGCGGCGGCAGCGGTGGCCAGTCCCCGGCGGCGGAAATCCGGCGCGGTTTCCACCTGGATTTCGATGCCGTCCCGATAAATAAGGTAGGAGGAGGCGCCGGCCACCGGCGTTCCCTGGAACAGCACCAGCTGGCCCAGTCCCCGGGCAGCGAAATCCTCCGGGGAGGAAAACTGGGAGCAGAAGTCGGCAGCCCAGGGGGTCTCCCGGCAGAAGGAGAAGAAGCGGGCGTCCAGCGGCGCCAGGGAGAAGCCGTCCGGTACCGAGGTCCGGGCAAGGATTTCCCGGGAAACCCTGCCCTCGGAAATCCTGGGCGCTTCAAACTGCTGGCGGCAGATGGGCAGGGCGTCAGGACGGCAGGCGGTGAAGGCCTGCTCCCATTGGGCACTCAGGGGAATGACCAGCGGAGCGGGCGGATTTTTCAGCAAAGCGGGGTCATCCAGCCGGTCGGGCTCCCCGCCCAACAGGCAGAAATCCCCAACCGCCACGACACAGCAGCGGGGCGCGGTCCGGCTGTCCACCCAGCCTTCTCCCATCTGTCCATCCAAAAAGGCAAAGGGCAGGTGGGGCCCGCCGGAGAAAAACGGCTTCAGCAGCGGGGCCAGGGCGGCACCTTCCCGGCAGGACAGCCGGATCACGACGTTTTCACCGGATGGGGGCCGAAGCCCAGGGGATCTTCCCGGAGCAGCCGCAGGAAGGCCTGTCCCGCCAGGGAAACCGGCTGGGCAGGGTTCTGGATCAGGGCGATCTGCCGGACGGGCAGCGGCTTTTCCAGCTGAAGGGCAAAGACGGTTCCCGCCTCCAGTGCAGGCTGGGCAAATTCCCGGGGCACAAAGCCGATGCCCAGATTGTGGGCGGTCATCGGCACAATAAGGTCTACCGTTGCCAGCTCGATATCCGGCCGCAGGGTCAGCTTTTCCTCCTGGAAGATCTGCTCCAGAAACCGGCGGCTGGAGGTGCCGCTCTCCATACAGATGAGGGGGTACTGCTGCAATTCAGCCAGCGTGACCACTCGGTTTTTCAGCTCTCCGCACTGCTGGCCTGCGATGGCCATGTCCTGAAAGCTGCCCAATGGGGTAATGGTCAGGTCGCTCTGTTCCTCGGGCGCCATGATGACGGCGAAGTCGATGAGCCCCTCATCCAGGCTGTGCATAGCGCCGGGGGTGGTCAGATTGGCGATTTTCAGCCGCACCGCCGGGAAGCGGCTGCGGAACTCCTCCAGATAGGGGAGAAGGTAGTGATGAAGGGTCATCTCACTGGCACCGATCCGCACAACACCCTCCTGAAGCGCCTTGCGGCTTTCCAGCTCCTCTTCCGCCTTGGCCAGATGGGCGCAGGCCTGGGCGACCTGGGTATAGAGAAGCTCACCCTCCGGCGTCAGGGTAACGCCATTTTTGGAACGGTGAAAGAGACAGCATCCCAGCTCCGATTCCAGATTCTGGATGGATTTGCTTACGGTGGGCTGGGAGAGAAAGAGTGCCCGGGCTGCGGTGGTGATGTTGCCATACCGGGCTACCTGAAAGAAGATCCTGTAATAATCAAAAGGAACTGCCAACGAAAACCCTCCTGTGTACCATTTGGACAACCTGTGCAAAAAAACTTTTATATAGTGAAATTATACGGTAAAATCGGGTGGAAGTCAATTTGGCAGATTTGAGATTTTGCGTTAAACTTCAGTTTATATTGGGCTCATCGACAAAATTGCCGCAATTTTTACAGATTTTGGTGAATCCATGCCGCCTGCTTCCTCGTTTCTATAAGCAAAAGCCCCCGACCGTATGATAAAAAAGGAGTGTGAAGCGTATGTTGCAGCTGCTGCATGAGCTGAATCAGTTGCTTGCCATTTTGTTCTTCTTCTGTTATGCCTATCAATTTGTATACAGCCTGGTGGCGCTCTGTCCGTCGGTGCCTTTGCCGGAGGGGAAGGTTCACCGGTTTGCGGTGCTGGTGGCCGCCCGAAATGAGGCCGGTGTCATCGCCCGGCTCATTGACAGCATTCACCAGCAGGACTATCCGGCCGGGATGCTGGATGTCTATGTGGTGGCGGATAACTGCACCGACAACACCGCACAGGTGGCCCGGGAGGCGGGCGCCCGGGTATGGGAGCGGTTTGACCGTTCCCAGGTGGGCAAGGGCTACGCCCTCCGCTGGCTCTTTGAGCAGATGAAGGCCCAGCCGGACTGTCCCGCCTATGACGGCTACCTGATCTTCGACGCCGACAACCTGCTGGATCCGGGCTACATGACCGCCATCAACCGCCCCTTTTCTGCCGGCTACCGGATTGTCACCAGCTACCGCAGCTCCAAAAACTACGGGGACAACTGGATTTCGGCGGGGTATTCCCTCTGGTTTTTGCGGGAGGCCCGGTTCCTCAACCATCCCCGGATGCTGCTGGGCACCAGCTGTGCCGTCTCCGGCACCGGCTTCCTGGTGCACCACGAGATCATCGAGAAAAACGGGGGCTGGAAGCACTTCCTCCTCACCGAGGACATTGAGTTCACGGTGGACAGCATTCTCCACGGCGAGCGGGTGGGTTACTGCCACGACGCCATCTTTTACGACGAGCAGCCCACCCAGTTCTCCCAGTCCTGGTGGCAGCGGCTCCGGTGGACCAAGGGCGGCTTCCAGGTCTTCGGCCAGTATGGCACCCGGATGGCGGAGCGCATTGTCCGGCCCGGCTGCAGCTTTTGGAACCGGTTTTCCTGCCTGGATATGCTGCTCAATATGATGCCGGCGGCGGTGCTCACCATGCTCAGTCTGATTGTCAACACGGCGGCGCTGGTGGTGTCGCTGCTGACACCGGGCATGCAGCTCTGGGCAGTGCTGATACCGGTGTTCCGCTCCATGGCAGGGGGCTGCGGTCTGCTGCTGCTCATGGGTGGACTGGTGCTGGCGACTGAGTGGAAGCGGATTCCCTGTCCGGTGGGCAAGCGGCTGCTGTATCTGCTGGCCTTCCCGCTTTTCATGTATACATACATTCCCATCTCGGTGGCGGCGCTGTTCCAGAAGGTGGAGTGGCGGCCTATCCGCCATTCGGTGGCGAAATCCCTGGAGCAGTTGCGGCCATAACAAAAAGGAGCCTTTCGGGGCTCCTTTTTGCTTACCCTATTTTCTTCTGTCGGGCGATTCTGCTTAAGAAGAAGCAGAACATGGAAAAGAGCAGCAAGCCTTTGGCCATGCTGGAGAAGGAGATGCTCCACCAGATGCCGTCAAGGCCCAGGCTGGTGGCGGAGAGCGCCATGGCCAGCGGAATCCGGGCAGCGGTGAGCAGGATGCTCACCAGGCTGGGTGGCAGGGTGCGGCCAAAACCGGCGTAGGCACCGGCGGTGATGATCTCGATGCACATGAAGAGCTCCGAGAAGCCGAGGATTTGCAGGTAGCTGACCCCCATGGGCAGGACCGCCTCATCGGGGATGAAGAACCGGAAGATGGGGGCAGCGCCCAGCACCAGCAGCAGGGTGCAGAAGACGCCCCAGACTGCCACAATGGCCGCCGAGATCCAGTAACCCTTCCGGGCCCGCTGGAGGTTTCCAGCGCCGAAGTTCTGGGCGACGAAGCTGTTGACTGCCACCGAGAAGCCGTCAGCGGTCATCCAGGAGATGGATTCGATCTGGCTGCCGACCTTCTGAACGGCCACGGCGTTGTCCCCCCATCCGGCGATCAGCCGGGCGATGACCATGGAGATCAGGGGGAAGAGGACACTCTGAAGGGCGGAGGGAAGGCTCAGCCGCAGAATGTCCCGGATAACCGGCCACTGGGGCGGGGAAAGGAGCTTCATCTGCTGGAACAGGTGGGTGTCCTGGCGGACATAGATCCAGAGCACCACGGTAACGATGGCCTGGGCCAGGACGGTGGCCAGGGCAGCGCCCGCCACACCCAGCACCGGCAGCGGGCCCGGCCCGAAGATCAGCACCGGGTCCAGCACCAGGTTGATGCCCAGACCGGTAGCGGTGGCATAGAGCGGGGTGCGGCTGTTGCCGCTGGTGGTGATGAGGGTGGCGAGAATCTGGTTGACAAAGGAGAAGAACATGCCCGCTCCCACAATTTGCAGGTAGATTTCCGCATCCTTGACCACGGTGGGGTCATTGAGCCGGAAAAAGGCAATGAGGGGAGAGGCGCCCAGCACCAGCAGCAGGGTAAAGAGCACCGACAGCAGGATGCCCAGCTGAAGGCTGTTCTGGGCGTAGCAGACGGCCTCCTTCTGACGGCCTGCGCCCAGATGCTGGGCCATCCGCACCTGTCCGCCCATCCGGGCCAGCACCACCAGGCCGCCGGACAGCCACATGAACATACCGGCAGCGCCCACCGAGGCCACTGCACCGGCGCCCACCCGGCCAATCCAGATCATATCGACCATATTGTAGGCCATCTGAATCAGAGAGGTGGCCATAATGGGCAGGGCCAGCCGGGTCAGGGGCCCGGCGATGCTGCCCTGCAGCAAATCAATTCGTTTGGACATGAGTTCCTCCTTTGAAGTCGGGATTTTGTGACAGAAAAAGGCCCCGGAACCGGGGCAGCCTGTCCAGTATAGCAGAAAGGAGGAAAGCTGTCAATCAGCTTCCCTCCCATCAGATCATACCGGTTGGAACAGGGGACAACGCTTCGGGTCAGGGGGCCTGCCAGAATTTCCCCTTATGGAAGTTTTCGTTTCCCAGCTTTCTGGCGGTCAGCTTGAAGAGGACACAACCATCAGGGCAGACCAGCTCCTTGGTATTGGCGCTGCTGCCGCCGATGTTTTCCAGATCGCCGCCGCTCCGCACCGCCTCCATGATGGGGAAGAGCATCATCATGGTTTTGGAGCAGATGCCCTGTCCGTTCTGGTTGACGGGGCAGCCATAGGTGCAGGTGTACCGGTCGCCGATTTCCTCCCCGTTGCGGCAGTAGTTTTCGGTGTGATCGCCCCGGAGAAAGCCGGTGACCTCAATCTCGAATTCGTATTCTTCGTCAAACCACTTTTTCATGGGGTCTCCTCCTCTTGTTTTACAGCTTGTGGGTTCGTTCCTGCCAGTGGACGGCGAAGCCGTCCTGCTGTGCGGCCATCCAGCCGCAGACCTGCTCCTCCAGCTCCCGGGCCAGCTGCCGGGTTTCCGGCCCGTCCAGGGAGAGGGGATGAACCTGCAAGGGGTCGGCCTCGTTGTCGTAGAGGAACCGGCGGGGTTCTTCATCGGGGGCATAACCCAGCTCCATGACGTAGGTGTAACGGGCGGTCCGCACACCCCGCCAGCCAAAGTCCATGGCGTTCAGTCCCCGGTCGGCAAAGGGCTTCTGGAAGATATCCCGGCCCGGGCAGGCGCAGAGAAAGCTCACCCGGTCAGGATTTTCTGCCGGGGTGGTGAGCCAGACCGAGCAGTCTTCGCCCTCTACCGTTTCAGGAATCGGCAGGGAGAGCAGGGAAAGGAGGGTGGGCATCATGTCCTGGCTGGCAATGCAGGTGTGGCAGGTGAGCTTCCGGTTACCAGGAATGCGGATCATCAGCGGAATCCGGATGGATTCCTCAAACCAGACGTGCTTGCCCATGAGCCCATGGGAGCCCATCATGTCGCCATGGTCGGCAGACAGGACAACGATGGTGTCCTCTGCCAGTCCCAGCTGGTCCAGACCGTCCAGCAGCCGGCCGAACTGCTCGTCCAGGCCGGAGATGGCGGCATAGTACTGACGGGTCATCCGCTGGAGGTTTTCCTCTCCGCCTGGCACCTGCTCCCAAGTGTGATGCTGCAGATGCTCCGGCTGGACATTGCCCCGGAAGGGCACCTCTCCATACTGGGCCAGATACCGGTCCGGAACCTGGTCGTAGGGGCTGTGAGGCGGATTCCAGGAGACAAAGAGGGCAAAGGGCTTGTCCCGGCTGACGTTTTTCAGATAGTTCAGCGCCACATCGGTTTCATGCTCCGGGGACCATTTGCCCGGCCTCACCCATTGAGGGGTGTCCTGCCAATAGTGGGGATCCAGGTGCATATCCCAGGTGCCGTAGGAGTACCAGTAGTCGAAGCCGTGGCGGCGGACACCGGGCGGGGTGAAGGCATCCCAGTCCCGGGCGCCGGAGGCGGGGGCCGGGTCGTGGTTCACCTCCGGCTCGTCCAGATGCCATTTGCCGATGTAACCGGTCTGGTAGCCGCCCTCCTTCAGTACCTGCCCGATGCAGAGTTCGTCATCCTGAAGCCGGACGTCGATGCCGGGCTTGCAGTTGGTGTAGAAGCCGGTGGACAGAGGATAGCGGCCGGTGAGCAGACTGGCCCGGTGAGGGGAGCAGAGGGGGAAGGTGCTGAAGGCGTGGTCGCACCAGGTGGATTCCCGGCAGAAGGCATCCATCCGGGGAGTATGTACCGGGTCCTCCCCGGCAAAGCCGACGGCGCTGCCCCGCCACTGGTCGGCAAAGACAAAGAGAAGGTTCTTCTGTTTATTCATGGCAGACCTCGGTCACCTGGTCACATTCTGCGGCCAGCTTTTCTTCATCCAAATCGATGCCGAAACCGTCGGCCAGCTGGATCTGGATGGGGTTGTGGTGGCTGTCGGTGGCAAGGCTTCTCACCGAGCGGTAGAAGAAGTCGGACTCCTCCCGTTTTTCGGTGGCCTCCACCCAGTTGGCGGAAAGGCCCTGGGCCAGCTGCTGCCAGATGGAGGCAGAGGGACCCACCAGGCTGTCGTCGCCGATCATCAGCCCAGCGCCCAGCTCCCGGATCCGGCCAGCCAGCACCACAGCATCGATGATGGAACCGGCGGAGTCGGGATGGATGTTGTAGATCCGGCCCATACCAGTGCAGATCTCCCGGATGGAGCGGCGGGAGGGGCGCATGGGGTAGTCGGGGATCAGGGCCAGCGGACCGGCGGCCTCCTGAAGGGCCACCCATTCCGGTGTTTCCAGATAGGCGGGGTCTTCGCAGGCATCCAGTCCGGCCTCATAGAGGTTGCGAAGCTGTCCGGCAATCCAGTCCAGCTCGTTTTCGGTGCCCTTGGGCCGGTAGCCGCAGTTGACGTCGCCGATCAGGTAGGTGGTACCACGGGGGCAGAAGCGGCGGACAGTGCGGATGACGTCGCAGTCCAGCTGGTTGTCGCCGAAGAGCTTCACCTTGATGAAGGCGGTCTTACCAGCGTTTACAGCCCACTGGGTGCTCTCTGCCACCTCATCCATGTTGTCGCTGAGGATGACATGGACGCCGCAGACAGGCTCCCCGTCGGGCAGGCCCAGCAGCTTGACAGCGGGGCATCCCACCAGCTTGCCGCAGAGGTCACAGAGGGCCATTTCCAGCATCTCGATCAGCTGCTCCTGCCACTGGTCCTGATGGCGGCGGTTTTCCAGCACTGCCTCACCGGCATCCAGTCCCACCAGCACCGAGGCGGCATCCCGCCAGCTGTCCAGAGAGGCTTCGGGATGGTTGGTGGAGAGGATGCATTCAGCAAAGCCGGTCTTGTCGCCACTGTGAATGGCGGCGATGACGTGCTGGCGGCTGGTCCAGGTGCCGAAGCTGAAGTGCTTGACGGCGTAGATGTTTTTCAGGTAAAACCGGATGGAATCAATTTTGCCGTTGATTCCGGCCAGCCGGTTCAGAATGGCGGCGCGCTGTTCTTCATACTGCTTTAACATAGATGATCCGCTCCTTTGGGGTCTCAGGGAGAATTTGTGGTGGGCTGATGCCCGTTTTCTTCAATTGTAGCACCAACCGGCTGCCAGCACAACGCCGCCGCTTCACTGTCCCATATTCCATAAAGAAAAGCGGGAAAAAGCTGAAGAATCTCATGGCAGATTTCCTGCAATATTTTCCTGAAAAGGGGTTGACAAAGCCCCCCTGCTCTGGTATAATCATGTTTGTTGTCGGGGTGTAGCGCAGTTTGGTAGCGTGCATGGTTCGGGTCCATGAGGCCACGAGTTCGAGTCTCGTCACTCCG
>CALXFL010000069.1 GCA_944387515.1 uncultured Clostridia bacterium | reverse complement strand
TGAAGCCGCTGCCGCAAAAGGGCAATGGCTGGTTCGGCGTCAGACAGCTCCTTCCATCGTTGCTGCTCTGCCCGCAGCTGGACAAACTGCCGGTTGATTTCTGCTGCCTTGGCTTTCTGCTCCGTCAGCTGCCGGATGCGGGTGTTAAGCTGGGTGTCCGCCTGCTGTAATTCCTTTTCCGCCTTGCCGTCCTGCTGTTCCAGCTGGACCAGCAGGGACAGCAAGTCTTTCAGGTCAGGAACCTCCTGTTCTGCAAGCAGCGCCGTCAGACCGGCCAGCGGATGTCCGGCAGGGTATTGAATGGCGGCGATTTCCTGGTGAATCTGCTGATTCAGCTGTTGGAGCGCCCCTTCTGCCTCTTTGGCACGAAGCCGCAGGACATCCTGAAACTGCTGGCAGATCTGGGTGTTGAAGATGAGCCGGTAAAGGGTTTCCTGTTCATCACTGCCCGCCTGCAGCAGCCGGAGAAAATCGCCCTGGGCAATCATCACCACCTGCCGGAACTGATCCCGGGGAAGGCCGATGATCTCTTTGATCCGGTTGCCGGCTTCGCCGATGTTGGTGATGACCTGTCCGGTTGGAAGAGTCAGCTCCACGGCAGCCGGTACCGTGGTGGTGCCGGTGCCCCGCCGCTTGGCCCGCTCATAGGAGGGGCTGCGCCGGATCAGATAGGTTTTGTTCCGGTGGCGGAAGGTCAGCTCCACAAAGGTTTCCTCCTGAGGGGAGGCAAAGTCACTGCGCAGCATGGCGCTGTTGCGGCTGGTGCCGCTGGGTTCGCCGTACAGGGCAAAGGAGATGGCGTCAAAAATGGTGGTTTTACCAGCGCCGGTGTCGCCGGTTACCAGGAAGATGCCTTCCTTGCCCAGTTGGGTCAGGTCCAGCTCTACCCGCCCGGCATAGGGCCCGAACGCCTGGATGACAAGTTTTTCAGGTCTCATGCGTCTTCCTCCAATTGATTGAGAATGTCCCGCACCAGATGGAGCTTTTCTTCCTCCAGCGGTTTTCCCTGCTGCTGGGCGTAAAAGTCTGCAAAGAGCAGGTCCAGCGGCCGCTGGGTAGCTTCAGGAGCGGCGGGATCCAGCCCGGCAGCCCGGCTGCGGCTGTTGTCAAATTTCAGGCTGAGGACGTTGGGGTAGGTTTGCCGCAGGGTGTCCATGGGATGGAGCAGTTCCTCCTCGTCGGTGAGAATGACCTGAAGGTAATCGTTGGGGTCTGCCTGAGCTGCCACCAGCGGGGAGGTCAGCTCGTGGAGCGGTCCCTTGATAATCCGCATGTCCCGCAGGGGTGTCAGCGGCAGTTCTTCAATGTTGACATTGCCTTTTTCCTCCAGCGTCACCATGGTGACGGATTTCTGCCGGTAGGCCTCTGAGAAGGAATATTTCAGCGGAGAGCCGCAGTAACGCACCTGAGGACATCCCACCCACTGAGGGGTGTGAAGATGGCCCAGCGCTACATAGTCAAAAGGCTCAAACAGTGCGCTGTCGATGTTGTCGCTTCCACCCACATAGATGGTTTCGGAATCAGCTGTTACAGGCCCTGTACCGCCGCCAGTGATGAACTGATGGCAGACCAGTACATTTCTCCCGGATTCCAGGGGAAGGGCATCCAGCAGGGCCTTCATGGCGTCCTGTTCCCGTTCCAGCGTATCATCCGGAAAAAAGGGACGTACCGATGCTGCCCGGAAAAAAGGGAGAAGCCAGAGATCCAGCGGCCCGAAGGCATCCTTCAGCTGGATTCTGCGGGCCTGTCCGTTCAGTACTCCTTCAATCCAGATGCCCTGTCCTTCCATCAGCCGGCCGCCGAAGCTGAGCCGCTGTGGGGAATCGTGATTGCCGCTGATGAGGTAGACAGGGGTCTTCATTCCGGCCAGCTGGGTGAGAAAATCATCCAGCAGATTCACGGCCTCCACCGAGGGAACCGACCGGTCATAGACGTCGCCGGCGATGAGGATGCCGTCTGGCTGGTACTGTGCCGTCAGGGCGAGAATCTGACTGAGGATATGCCGCTGGTCTTCCTCCAGGGAAAGGTCTCCCAGACGTTTGCCTAAATGAAGGTCCGAAAGGTGAAAAAATCGCAAGGCTGCCGCTCCTTTCATCCGGCAGAGACTGCCGGTGTTCATTTTTTTCATTATACAACATCGGCGCCATTTTGTCATCTGATTTGTTCAATGGCTTCTCGGCTCTTCTTTACAGAAGTAACAGATTTTTTTACAGGAGTCTCTGAAAATTGTTGGACATATCCCCGCATTCATGGTAAAATAAATATGAAACCGGATTTCCTCAAAAGCATCCTGTCTGCGGTAAGATGAACTGGATGGAGCGCCTGGGATCCGGTTTTATTTGATGCAGGGATGGAAAGGGGACAGAC
The DNA here is from genome assembly GCA_944387515.1 of uncultured Clostridia bacterium. Classification (GTDB taxonomy): domain Bacteria; phylum Bacillota; class Clostridia; order Oscillospirales; family Ruminococcaceae; genus Faecivivens. Next base: position 7,828 of record CALXFL010000069.1, on the reverse strand, counting down.
AATGGAACGATCAGATAAAAAGCCCGGCTCCCGGCTGGTTATCGGGCTGATGAGCGGGACTTCAGCGGATGGTGTGGATGCTGCACTGGTGGAGATCACCGGCTGTTCCCTGGATATTCAGGTAGAGCAGCGGGGCTTTGTAACCCTGCCGTTTCCTGGGGAGATTCGGGACAAAATTTTGCAGCTGGCAGGGGGAGAATGGGGCGGAAGCCGGGAGCTTTGCCTGCTGAATTCCCTGTTGGGGTCCCTTTGGGTGGAGGCCTGTCTGGCAGTCTGTGAGCAGGCCGGTGTGGATCCGGAAGAGGTGGATCTGGTGGGCAGCCATGGGCAAACCCTCTGGCATCAGCCGGAGGCGGTTCCCTATCTGGACCGGATGGTCCGGGGAACCTTGCAGATCGGCGATCCCTCCCTGATTTCAGAGCGGCTTGGCTGCCCGGTGGTGTCGGATTTCCGGGTTCGGGATATGGCAGCGGGTGGACTGGGTGCACCATTGGTGCCCTATACCGAGTACCTTCTCTACCGGGATCCGGAACATCATGTGGCGCTTCAGAATATCGGCGGCATCGGGAATATCACTGGCATTGCCCGGGAGGCCTCTCTGGATGAGGTTTTTGCCTTCGATACCGGCCCTGGCAATATGATTCTGGATCAGCTGGCTTCCCGGCTCACCCAGGGACGCCTTTCCTATGATGCAGATGGCCTGCTGGCTGCCGGGGGAAAGGTTCATCCCAGAATGCTTCGCTGGATGATGGCGGATGACTATCTGAAACAGGCGCCGCCCAAAACCACCGGCCGGGAGCGGTATGGAGAAACCTATCTCCGCCAGCTGCTGGCACGGGCAGCAGAGATGAACTGTTCTCTTCAGGATGTGCTCGCCACAGCGACCCGGTTTACGGCGGAAACCATTGCCTGCGGGATACGGGACTGGTTTCCCTTTGTACCGGACCGGCTGGTAGTGGCAGGAGGCGGCGCCCGGAATCCCACGCTACTTGGGTATATCCGGCAGGCTTTGTCGGATGCGGGAATTGGGGCGGATGTCCTCACCGGAGAGCAGCTGGGCATCGACAGCGAAGCCAAGGAAGCAGTGGCTTTTGCCATTCTGGCCAGTGAGGCGATAAACGGCGTTCCCAACAATGCACCGGGTGCCACCGGTGCAGCACACCCGGTGGTCATGGGAAAGATCAGTTATTAGGAGGGGTATCATGTATCAGGAAATATGGGCGATGATGGAAAGGGCGGTGGAGGACGGCGTCTGTCCTTCTGCTGCGCTGGCCATCGGCAGGAGCAGCGGCCTGCTGGCTTCTGGCTGCTTTGGAAAGCTGGATGAGGAGGGACACTGTCCCGATGAAACCACCCTCTATGACCTGGCCAGTCTGACCAAGGTGACCGCCACCACGATGATTGCCCTGCGGCTGGTGGAGCAGGGCGTGATCCGGCTGGCGGACCGGGTGGGGGATTTCTTTCCCGGAACCCTCGTGGACAAGCGGGAGATCACACTGGGACAGCTGCTTACCCACACCGGCGGCTTTCCCGCCCACTTTTTCCTGTGGGACGAGGCAAGCAGCGGCGCCCGGGCTGCTGAAGCCATTCTCGCTCATCCGTTGGCGGCAGCGCCCGGCAGCACGGTCATTTATAGCTGCATGGGTTTTATCCTGTTGGGGAAGATTCTGGAAAAGGCGGCCGGAATGCCGCTGGACCAGCTGGCAGCCCATTTGGTCTTTGAGCCGCTGGGCATGCAGGATACCGGCTTTTGCCCCAATGGCGCCAATCTGGCGCCGACGGAGCGAAATCCTGCCAGTGGTCAATGGCTGCGGGGACAGGTGCATGATGAAAATGCCCGGTTTATGGATGGAGTGGCGGGCAATGCCGGCCTGTTCTCCTCCTTGCGGGATATGAGCCGGTTTGGCCAGATGCTGGCGGGCGGTGGTTCGCTGGAAGGACGCCGTTTTCTCAGTCCGGCCCTCTTCCGGGCGATGCTCCGCTGCCGGACCGAGGGCATGAACCAGCGCCGGGCGCTGGGATTCCAGCTGTCGGGTCAGGATACCGCCTTTATGGGGGATCTGGTGTCGCCGCTGGCCTTTGGTCATACGGGTTTTACCGGCACCTCCCTGCTGGTGGAGCCGGAGCAGGACCTCTATGTGGTACTGCTCACCAACCGGGTTCATCCTACTCGGGAGAATCAGCGGCTGCTTCGGTTCCGGAGTCTGCTCCATAATCGAATTCTGGCAACGGAGGAAGGAGCATGAAGCATTCCTCCCTCCTGCGGGCCTGCCGTCCTCATTTGCTGGTGCTGGCAGGTGGAGTGGTATTCTGGCTGCTCTTTCTGCTTCTGCGGCCTCAGCGCGCCGTGATGAACTGGATCATCGACCATCTGACCACACCTTGGAAGCAGGGGATCAGCTGGCTTTTCTGCCTGATGCCCTGGTCTGGCATGGAACTGTGCATTGCTGCCGGTGTGGTGGTGGCTGTCTGGCTGATCGTCCGCTGTGTCCGCCGGTTCCGGAAAGAGGGGAAAGAAATCCTCTGCCGGACCCTGCTTATCTTTTGCTGTGCGGGTATCCTGATTTACGACGGATTTTGTCTGCTCTGGGGCATCAATTACTATGGCGACAGCTTTTCCGATAAGAGTGGACTGACAGCAGAACCCGTTTCGGCAGAGCAGCTTTATCTGACCACCCGCTATTATGCGGATCTGGCCGGTTCTTTGGCAGGTGAGGTGGCGCGGGATGAGGACGGCGCCTTCGCCGTTTCCCGCAAGGAAATCTTTGCAGAAGCAGAGACAGTATACGAGGGCATCAGCAGCCGCTGGTCTTTTCTGGAAACGCCCTGGCGGCAGCCCAAGGGAATGATTTTCTCCAAAATCATGAGCCTTACCAACTTTACCGGAGTGTACTTTCCCTTTACCGGAGAGTCCAACCTGAATGTGGATTCCCCTGCCTGTCTCCTTCCCTCCACCATCGCCCACGAGCTGGCCCATCAGAAAAACATCGCGCCGGAACAGGAAGCCAATTTCGTGGCGGTGCTGGCTTGCCGGGAAAGCGGACAGACGGTTTATGCCTATTCCGGCGCTTTGCTGGCTTATATTTATCTGGGCAATGCGCTGTATCAGGCGGACCGGGAATTATGGAAGGAGGTGTATCAGAGCCTGGATCCGCTGGTGCGGCAGGATCTGGATGAAAACAATGCCTACTGGGCCAGATGGGAGACCCGGACGGCTCAGGCTGCGGAAGCAATTTATACCGGATTTCTTCAGAGCTATGGGCAGGAGCTTGGCATGAAAAGCTATGGCGCCTGCGTGGACCTGCTGGTGGCAGAGTATCTGGAAGGAATCGAATAAAAACAGAAGTGATTATTCTCCTTCAGTGAGTTTTATTCTGAAAATATGAACAAAGGAAGAATAGGGCTTGCGAAATAACCCCTATAAATTCGGATTGCACTTTAAAACTACTATGGTCTTTGCCGAAAAAGCCGGATTTCTGACAGGGTATAATAGCTGAAGTGCGGCCGAATAAAACTAAACACAGAATAGAAAAAATAGGCTATAATAAAATCAACATCAAAACACTCCGCTGCGAATATCACAACGAATGAAAGGATGCGCGAAGATGATCAAGGTTTCTACTCCCAGCAGAATCTGCCTCTTTGGTGAACATCAGGACTATCTCGGTCTGGAGGTTATTGCCTCGGCCATCAATCTTCACTTCTCTACACGGGCAGTCAAACGGGATGACACCCTGCTGAAGATCAAGATTCGGGACAGCTCTATCGGAGAGCTGGGCGCTAAGAACGAGGAAGGCAAATACGAAGAATATACCATCGATGTTTCCAAAGAACAGGTTTATGAGAATACCCGGGATTATTTCAAGTCCATTGTCAATGTGCTGAAGCGCAACGGATTCGACCTGCCCGGCGCTGATATTGTGATGGATTCCGAAATCCCCATCGGCAAGGGCATGTGCTCCTCCACCACCATGGTACTGGTGCTGACCGCTACTCTGGTTGCCCTGTGCGATCCGGAAGCTGCCCGGGATCAGAGACGGATGGCCAAGCTTGCCTGGGATGCAGAAGTGGCAGAATTCAATGAGCCCGGCGGCATGATGGACCATTATGCTTCTGCACTGGGCGGCATCGTTCATATGAACTTCGGCGGCCCCGAGATGGTGGCCACTCCGGTAAACCTGGAGCTTTCCGGCTGCTTCATCCTCTTCGACTCCCTTCAGGACAAGGACACCATCAAGGTGCTGGGCAGCTCCAAGTACCCCACCCTGGAAGCCCTGGAACAGCTGGCTCCCTACGGCATCACCTCCATCCGGGACTTCTATGACCATTCCGAACTGGAGACCTATCTGGATAAGCTGGATGAGATGCACCGCCGCAAGGTTCAGGCCAACATCAACAACTACCGGATCCAGCGGGAGGCGCTGGCTCTCTTCCAGTCCGGACAGATGACCGATGAGAAGATGGGTGCACTGCTCAACCAGCATCAGGACAATCTGAGAGACGGCCTCCAGATTTCCACCCCCACCATCGACAAGATTCTCGAAACCGCCATTGCCAACGGCGCTTACGGCGGCAAATTCAACGGTTCCGGCGGCGGCGGATGCCTCTACTGCTATGCACCGCTGGATAAGGCAGAAGCCATCTCCAAGGCTGTGGCCGAGCTTGGTTATCCCTCGATGATCCTCAAGAGCGACAAGGGACTGACCGTAGAAGTAGAAGCATAATTCATCATCTGACTGTCTGGTATAAAAAGGAGAGATTCTCATGAAAGCAATTATTCTGGCTGCCGGTAAAGGCAAACGTCTGCTCAGTGAAAAGTTCAATGCCCCCAAGGTTCTGCGGGAAGCCAATGGCAAGCCCCTGCTCCGTTATGTCGTGGAGAACCTGAGCTTTATCGACAAGAAGGACATCATCATTGTGGCCGGCTACAAGAAGGAAATGGTATTCGACGCTTTCCAGGACGGCTTCACCTTCGCTGTACAGGACGAGCAGTTGGGTACCGGCCATGCTGTAAACTGCGCCAAGGACGCCATCGGCGATTACGACGGCCCCGTGCTGGTCTGCTACGGCGATATGCCCATGTTCAAGAAGAGCACCTATGAAAACCTCATCAAGCTCCATAACGAGTCCGGCAACGACTGCACCATCCTCACCGGCATCACCGACCGTAAGCTGGCCTACGGCCGCATCGTGCGGGATGAAAACGGCACCTTCGTCGGTGTTGTAGAGGACAAGGACTGCACTCCCGAGCAGAAAGCCATCAATGAGCTGAATGTCGGCATCTATGTCTTCGACGCCAAGAAGCTGTTCCCCTGCCTGACCGAGCTGAAGAGCAACAACGCACAGGGCGAATACTACCTGACCGACGTGCCCTCCATCATGATCAGCAAGGGCTACAAGATCGGCACCTACAGCACCCATGACGGCAACGAGATTCTGGGCGTCAACACCCCCGAGGAACTGGCCCTCTGTGAGAGCATCCTGAAATAACAACGAGTAGAAGCGGTAGGATTACGGGACATCATGAAAGGCAGGTAATTCAGCATGATTAAATTTGGAACCGGCGGCTTCCGTGCCGTCATCGGCGATGACTTTACCAAACAGAACATCGAGCTCCTTGCACAGGGCCTGGTCAACAAGATCAAGGATGAGAAGGTGGAGAATTCTCCCCTGGTCATCGGCTATGACCGTCGTTTCCTGTCGGATCTGGCTGCCAAATGGGCTGCTGGCGTCTTTGCTGCCAATGGCATCAAGGTGCACTTCATCGACCTTCAGGCTCCCACTCCTCTGATTATGTTTGTGGTGAAACAGAGCAAGGCTGCCTACGGCATGGCCGTGACCGCTTCCCACAACCCCGCAGAATACAACGGCATCAAGGTGTTCACCGCCGGCGGCCGGGACGCTGCCAAAGAGGTTACCGATGTACTGGAAGAATACATCGCCAAGTTGACTCCTGCCGATGTGAAGACCATGGAATTCCAGGAAGGCGTGGATGCTGGCATCATCGAGTACATCGAGCCCATGAACGATTACATTGACTCCATCCTTTCCTTCGTGGATGTGGACGTCATCAAGAAGCGTCACCTGAAGGTTCTGCTGGACCCCATGTATGGTGTATCCAAGACCTCTCTTCAGACCATTCTGCTCACCTGCCGCTGTGATGTGGACGTCATTCATGACCGTCACGACACCCTGTTTGGCGGCCGTCTGCCTGCTCCTTCTGCCAAGACTCTGGCCCACCTCTCCAACATGGTGGTAGAGGGCAAGTATGATCTGGGTATCGGCACCGATGGCGACGCCGACCGGATCGGCCTGATCGATTCCGAGGGCACCTTCATTCATCCCAACGATATTCTGGTTCTGCTTTACTACTACCTGGTGAAGTACAAAGGCTGGAAGGGCGACTGCGTCCGCAGCATCGCCACCACCCATCTGCTGGACCGGCTGGCCGACAGTTTCGGCTGCAACAGCTGGGAGGTTCCCGTTGGCTTCAAGCACATCTCCTCCAAGATGGAAGAGACCGACGCCATCATCGGCGGCGAAAGCTCTGGCGGTCTGACCGTCCGGGGTCACATCAGCGGCAAGGACGGCATCTATGCTGCTGCCCTGCTGGTAGAGATGATGTGTGTCATCGGCAAGCCCCTCAACATAATCCTCAAAGAGATCAAGGACACCTATGGTCACTGTGAGATGAGCGAGTTCGACTGCCACTTCTCTCAGGAGAAGAAGGATCAGCTGAACGAGCTGCTCTTCACCGAGAAGAAGCTGCCTGATTTCGGTATCGAGATCGACAAGGTTTCCTATGAAGATGGCTGCAAGGTCTACTTCAAGAACGGCGGCTGGATCATCTGCCGGTTCTCCGGTACCGAGCCTCTGATCCGGATCTTCTGCGAGATGGAGACCTACAACAAGGCTGTGGACATCACCAAGATCATGCGGGATTTCCTGGGCCTGTAATCTGGTACAATAACGTCGCCTGCTGCCTTCCTTTAGGAGGGTGGCAGGCGTTTTCTTTTCAGGCTGTCCATAGAACGGGAGCTGTCAGGATGGATTTTTGGCGGTTGGACAGTTGAAATGCCGGAGGATATTTGCTATAATAATGTCTGATGAATAAACTGCGATGCGGTTTATTCGCGCGGCTGTAGCCGCGCAATTCCATAAAAACGGCCACTTTGGGCCGATTTTATGGAATTCAGCCATTGTTACAATGCGTATTTCCGTTGGCGCGCTGTGACGCACCAACGGAAGGTGCAAGGTTTTTGGACAAAATTGTCCACCTTGCACTTGAACAAGGCCAAATGGCCTTGTTCAGTACGCATTGTAATAATGTGTACGGGAAATTCCCGGCTTAAAGTCAAGTTAAAACGGTCGACCAGCTGGCACGGCCTGAATATGAAAAAGGAGAGAACACCAACATGGCACAGCAGAAAAAGATGGTGGAAGCCATCACTTCCATGCAGGAAGACTTCGCCCGATGGTACACTGACATTGTAAAGAAAGCCGAGCTCTGTGATTATTCCAGCGTTCGCGGCTGCATGATTCTGCGACCTTATGGCTATGCGATCTGGGAGAACATCCAGCGGATTCTGGATGCCAAGTTTAAAGAAACAGGTCATGAAAATGTCTATATGCCCATGCTGATCCCCGAAAGCCTGCTCCAGAAGGAAAAGGACCATGTGGAGGGCTTTGCTCCTGAGGTTGCCTGGGTGACCCATGGCGGCAGCGAGAAGCTGGCCGACCGGCTCTGTGTCCGTCCTACCTCTGAAACCCTGTTCTGTGAGCACTACGCCCACATCATCCATTCCTACCGGGATCTGCCCAAGCTCTA
>CALXFL010000068.1 GCA_944387515.1 uncultured Clostridia bacterium | reverse complement strand
TTCGGAATATCTTCCCTGGAAACTGCCACCTGATCGGCATCCTGGGAGGTTTCATAGCTGGCAGTGGACTCAGGCGGGGTCAGGGGGTCCATTTCTGTTTCCAATCCATTGGTTGCCAGCCAGGCAACGCCTGCCACTGCGGCAGCGCTGACTGCAACGGCCAGGTATACGCCTTTCCCGCCTGCGGGATTTCTGCGAAAGCCTGTCTTTTTCATGATGATATCCTTCCTTTCTTTATGAGGGACCGGCAGGCATTCGCTGCCGTCTATTTCTTTCATCGCTAGTGTTTGCCATTTGAGAAAAAATATGCTTTTGCCGGTCTTCTTTTTTTGAATTGCCTATATTTTTTATAGCATTCTTGTGAAAATTATCACAACTTGGGTAAAAACGATGCAATTTGGCATTTTAGTGCTTGCAATTTTTAACGTGGTGTAGTATAATATGCAACATACCACTTGTACCCGTATAGCAAACACCTATATTTTGGTAAAGTACATCTGGATTTTTCAATGGAGGTATCACAAGATGAGCAGAGTGTATAATTTCAGTGCAGGTCCTTCGATGCTCCCCGAAGCCGTGCTCAGAAGAGCCGCTGCGGAGATGCTGGACTATGAGGGTTCCGGACAGTCGGTGATGGAGATGTCCCACCGCTCCAAGACCTATCAGTCCATTATCGACGGCTGTTCATCCCTGCTCCGTGAAGTGATGCAGATTCCCGATAACTACGAAATCCTGTTTCTTCAGGGCGGCGCTTCCACCCAGTTTGCCATGGTACCGCTGAATCTGGCGACCAAAACTGGCAAGGCCGATTTTGTACTCACCGGTCAGTGGGCCAAGAAAGCCTACTCGGAAGCCAAAAAGCTGATTACCGCCAGAGAGGTTGCCTCCTCTGCCGATAAGACCTTCTCCTACATTCCCACACTGGATCCGGCGACCTTTGATCCTCAGGCAGATTATTTCCATATTTGTATGAATAATACCATTTATGGCACCAAGTTTGCCCAGCTGCCCGATACCGGCGACGTACCGCTGGTGGCAGACGTCAGCTCCTGCATCCTGTCGGAGCCGTTGGATGTCTCCCGTTTCGGCCTGCTCTATGCCGGTGCCCAGAAAAACATGGGGCCTGCCGGCCTGACCGTGGTCATCATTCGCAAGGATCTGATCGGAGAGCCCAGAGAGGGCACCCCCACCATGCTGACCTATAAAATCCATGCTGAAAATGGATCCATGTACAACACGCCTCCCTGCTACGCCATCTACATCTGTAAGCTGGTGCTGGAGTGGATTAAAAATGAAGTGGGCGGTCTGGAAAAGATGCAGCAGCTCAACCAGCAGAAGGCAGCTCTCCTCTATGACTACCTGGATCAGTCCACCCTGTTCCACGGCACTGTGGAAAAAGGCTCCCGTTCTCTGATGAACATTCCCTTTGTCACCGGAAACGAAGAGATGGATGCCGCCTTTGTCAAGGCTGCCACTGCAGCAGGCTTTGTCAATCTGAAGGGCCACCGCACAGTGGGCGGTATGCGCGCTTCCATTTATAATGCAATGCCGCTGGAAGGCGTGGAAAAGCTGGTCGCCTTCATGAAGGATTTTGAAGCCAAGAACGCCTGAGTTTTACCGGAATTTGTCACACCCGCCGCCGGCTGATGCCGGCGGCATTCTATCACCCATCGTAGCTGTGATGGCAGCCTGTACGATCTTGAGAAAGGATGCTTTACATATGTATCAGATTCAAACCCTCAATAAAATTTCGCCGGTAGGCCTTGAAGTATTCGATCGGACCCTTTACAGCTGGGGCGATGAAATGAGCGCCCCTGATGCCATTATGGTCCGCTCTGCTTCGATGCATGATCTGGATCTTCCTGATTCCGTGCTGGCTATTGCCAGAGCGGGTGCTGGCGTCAACAATATCCCGCTGGATAAATGTGCGCAGGCCGGTATCTGTGTATTCAACACTCCCGGTGCCAACGCCAACGCCGTCAAAGAACTGGTGCTCCTGGGCCTGCTCATCTCTTCCAGACGGGTAGTTCCCGCCCTCAACTGGACCCAGACCCTCAAAGGCAAAGGCGATGAAGTCTCCAAGCTGGTGGAAAAAGGCAAGAGCAACTTTGTAGGCCCCGAGATCACCGGCAAAAAGCTGGGTGTCATTGGTCTGGGCGCCATCGGTGTCCTGGTTGCCAATGCCGCCGCTGCACTGGGCATGAAGGTTTACGGCTATGACCCCTATTTGAGCGTGGATGCCGCCTGGGGGCTCTCCACCGCCACCGTACACGCCAAATCCCTGAAAGAGATTTATGAAAACTGCGATTACATCACCCTGCATCTGCCCTGCAACAACGAAACCAAGGGCATGATTAACGCCGTCTCTATTGGCAGCATGAAAGCCGGTGTCCGTCTGCTCAACTTCGCGAGAGGAGAGCTGGTGGTAACCGAAGACCTGCTGGAAGCCTTGGCTGAAAGAAAGATTGCCGCCTATGTCACAGACTTCCCCACCGACGAAATGCTGGGAAACGACAATGTGGTGGCACTTCCCCACCTGGGCGCATCCACTCCTGAATCTGAGGACAATTGCGCCATCATGGCTGCCAACGAGCTGAAAAACTATCTGGAAACCGGCAACATCGTGAACTCGGTCAACCTGCCCAACATTTCTCTCCCCCGTTCCGGCGCATCCAGAATCTGCGTCATTCATCTGAATGTCAGCGGTATGATGAGCAAGTTGTCTACCATTCTGTCGGAAGCTGGTGTCAACATTGAAAACATGATCAATGGTTCCCGCAAGGACTACGCCTACACCATCTTCGACTCCACCTATGAAGTGGAAGATGACCTGGCTGCCAAACTGGCCACCATCCCCGACGTCATCCGGGTACGGGTAATCTGATAAAAGGAAAAGGGAGCTGGTCTCAGGGAAAATCCCTCACCAACTCCCTTGTTCATTCTGTCAGGTTTTTTTGATAAAATCCCGCCGGCATTTTGGGCAGACAATCCGGATCTTTCCCTTTCCTTTGGGAACCCGCACATGCTGCCGGCAGCCGGGGCAGCGAAAATACCGATGGGTTTTCCGATCCTGCCACATATTGCGCCAGAGCTTCAGTTTTGCCATGACGGGGCGCGCCAGACTGATGGCCTTCTGGTTTTCCTGCTGCCGGGCTGGAATATTTCTGGAAAGCATCCGGAAAAGCACCAGGCCAAAAAGCAGATAGGAAAGTAAAAGCACAGGCCACCACCGTACAAAGCTGTTGACCACAGAGCAGACCATGCCTGCTACCATCAAACCAATATTTAAAGGATCTACCCCATATCGTCCATACATCCACCGCTGCAACCAGTTCATGTCATACCTCCTGTTATCAAACGTTCTATGTCACTTCTTCCATCCTAAAATTTTTTGTTCCCCTTGTCAAGAAGAAAAGAAAAGAATTTTCAGCGCCTTTACAGCTGATTCACAGGATGCTTTTTTCACATGAACAAATTGAAAATAATTTATTCTTTTCATGCTTGCCTTTTATCTTTATTTGCGCTATCATATGAAGTAAAGGATCCCTGTTTTCCCTATTTTATGACAAAAGGAGAGTTATTCCCATGCGTACAGAATATTGCAGCAAATGCGGTTCCATTCTGGAACCCGGCGCAGCTTTTTGCGGCGAATGCGGCGCCCCTGTCACTGCTCCCAAAGACGAAAAAGAGTCTGCTGCGCAGCAAACCAGCTTCTGGCAAAGTCCTGCCGCTTCCGATGCCGACAGTTCCTCCTCTCAGGGAGATTTTTCCGAAAACACTGCAGCTACTTCTGTAGAATCGTCTTCTGCACAGCCTGTCCATGATTTCGAGCAGACTCAGAATGAATTCTCTCAGGGCAATTATCAGCAGCCTCAGAGCGGATTCTCTCAGGGTAACTATCAGCAGCCCCAGAACGGATTCTCCCAGGGTAACTATCAGCAGCCCCAGAATGGATTCTCTCAGGGTAACTATCAGCAGCCCCAGAATGGATTCTCTCAGGGTAACTATCAGCAGCCCCAGAACGGATTCTCCCAGGGCAATTTCCAGCAGTCACAGGGTGGATTCCAGCAATTCCATGGAAACTCCCCCTATTCTTCTCAGCCGGGTATGCCCACTTCTAACCAGAAAAATATCGTACTGATCCTGGGCATCGTCGCCATCGTCTTTGCGCTGATCTTCCCGCTGATTACCTATCCTGCCGCCATTGTGGGCCTTGTCATGGCTTCCAAGGCAAAAAAGGCCGGCGAAAATGTACAGGGTGGCCTGATCTGCTGCATCATCGGTCTGATTCTGGCCATTCTCAACTCCTTGATGGGTGTCATTTTGGCGCTGGCGCAGATGGCTTATTACCTGTAATTTTTCAGCATACTAAAAGAGGTGGCCCGATTGGACCACCTCTTTTTTTATCAGCAAACCTTTACAATCCATCCCAGCGGATCAGGACGCTTGCCCCACTGGATACCGGTCAGCTCATCATACAGCTTCTGCGAGAGCTCGCCGATCTTTCCACCGGAAAGTACCATGTCCTTGTCGCCATACCGAAGCAGGCCCACAGGAGAAATAACTGCCGCAGTACCCGAACCGAACATCTCGGTGAATTTGCCCTGGTCATAGGCCTCTATCAGTTCATCCACCGACAGCCGGCGCTCCGATACCGGATAGCCCCAGTGCTTGAGAATCTCAATGACAGACTTTCTGGTAATACCGGGCAGAATGCTTCCCTGCAGAGCCGGGGTGACAATTTCGCCGTCAATGACAAAGAAAACATTCATGGCGCCTACTTCTTCGATGTACCGGCGCTCTACACCATCCAGCCAGAGTACCTGAGAGAAGCCGCTCTCAGCCGCTTCATCCTGCGCTTTCATAGAAGCCGCATAGTTACCGCCGGTCTTGGCAAAGCCGGTGCCGCCTCTGACAGCACGAACATAGTTAGTCTCCACATAAATGCTTACAGGGTTCAGACCGCTTTCATAGTAAGCACCCACCGGGCTGAGGATAATCAGGAATTTGTACTGAGTAGAAGAATGAGCACCCAGGTTAGGCTCTGTCGCAATCATAAAAGGACGGATATACAGGGATCTGCCCTCACCATGAGGAACCCAGTCCTTGTCCAGCTCCACCAGTGTTTTCAGCGCTTCCAGCGCAAAATCTTCATCAATTTTAGGCATGGAAAGACGCTCGTTGGAGTTATTGAGCCGGCGGAAATTTTCCTGGGGACGGAAGAGCTGAATCTCTCCGGAAGCCGTCCGATAGGCCTTGAGACCCTCAAAAGTCTCCTGGCTGTAATGGAGGCAGTTGCTGGCGGGAGAAAGCTCCAGAGGACCGTAGGGAACGATCTGGGCATCATGCCATCCCTGCTCCCTGTCCCAGTCCATCATAAACATATGGTCTGTAAAGGTGTGGCCAAAAACCAGATGGTTTTCATCCGGCTTCTGTTTGGGCGACGTCGTGCGATGAATGGTGATGTTCATAGTGCAGTACTCCTATCTCTGAGAGAAGCACCATGGCGTTCCTCTCATGTATTTGTGGCGATTGAGAATCTTCTCGCTTTAAAATTTAGTATACCATAGCGTTAAAGCGGTGTCAATTCTGCATCATACATTTTTGCTCCTGCTTTGCAGGATATTTTATACAAAATCCCATTTTCCATTGTTACTATCCAACTGAAATGGTATAAATATCCAGATTGCGTTCTAAATTTTTATAAAAAACAGAAAAAGGGAAAATTATAGTTGACAGATCAGAGGTTTTACGCTATAATATATATGCTGTTCAGTGAACAGGTAAATTTGAAGGTGTAGCTCAGCTGGTTAGAGTACCTGCTTGACATGCAGGGGGTCGATGGTTCAAGTCCATTCATCTTCACCACTTCTTGCGGATCGGCAAAGATCCGCAAGTTTTATTTGGAGGCATAGCTCAGCTGGTTAGAGCGCTGCGTTCACATCGCAGAGGTCGCGGGTTCGAGTCCCTCTGTCTCCACCATCCAACCCCCTCTGTTTCGACAGAAGGGGTTTTGTTTTACAGCGGAGGTATCCAGCCATGCAGCATGTGTCCAAAACAGCAGAACAAATTCTGCCGCAGATGAATCTCCCCTTTGACTGGCAAACTGCCGTCATCACCCAGTTCAGACATGAGGAAGATGGGGAGCCCTACCAGGTGTGGAAAATCCAGATCTGTAAAGAAGCCTATATTCTCAAAGAAGCCAAGGGATATGAGGCGGAGGTTTATACCAGTCTACTTCCACATCTGAATAGCGTGCCCCAGGTCTACCAGATTACTGTGATAGAGGACACCACCTATTTACTGATGGAATATGTAGAGGGTCAGGACCTGCGCCGCTGCACCCGGCCTGCACTCACATTGGCGCTGGATGCCCTGATCCAGATACAGCAGGCAACCTGGAACAACCAAGCCCTCGCGTATATCGGGTATTCCTTTGAGGAAAGTCTGCCCCACCGGAAAAAACGGGGAACCTATTTACAGGACGCCCAACTGGAAGCCGCCTATGATAGATTTCTTTCCCTCTATGTCCGGCTTCCCCGAACCCTCTGCCACGATGATCTCCTCCCCTTTAATGTGCTGGTTTCGCCTGACAGGGCGGTACTGATCGATTGGGAGTACGCTGGTCTTCTTCCCTATCCCACCTCGTTTGCACGTCTGATTGCCCATGGAGAAGAATCAGAAGACGCCTTCTTCTATATGACAGAGGCAGACCGGCAGTATGCCATCTCCTACTATTATGACCGGCTTTTGCGAGATAAAGGCATTTCCTATGAAGAGTGGCTGCATATACTGGACTATTTCCTGCTATATGAATACTGTGAATGGGTCATGATCGGACACAGATATGGAAATACAGATAGTATAAACTACAAAAAATATATAGAGCTGGCAAAACACCACGCCCAAAAATTACTGACTGACGACAATTTATAAAATTTACGCCGTATCACCAAAGATACGGCGTTTTCTTTTGAAAATATTGGATTTTATTTGGTTGGCCCTGCAACATTTCTGCTTTCTTTGGCGTTTATATAATATGAAATCCAAATGTTTCCCGGTTGTCGCCGGATAAAATATCAGACTCTGTTTTAAAGGAGGAGATTCTGTGCAAAAAATCGTTTCCTTGCTTTTCAGTGGCCTTTGTGCTTTTGCATTTGCATCCTTCGGTCAGAAATGCCCGCCCCCTGCTGCCCCGGTCACCATCCAGGCTACCATCGTCAGGTACAACCAGACAGCCTTCTGCTGGTGGAATCTGGAGCAGGAGCTTCCAGCGCCATGACATTAAACAGCCAGAATATCGCCATCTATGACGCCAGTAATCATCCCATTACCATTGAGGACCTGCACGCCGGACAGCTGCTGGAAATCTGTTACAATGGCCAGCAGCTGAATACCTTTCCCAGTGAACTTTCCCATTGTGAATATCTCCGATTGACTGGCGAAGAAACCGATGTTTCAGAACTGTCCAGCCAGTTACAAGGCTACCTTCCGCACACCCGCCAGGACAGCCTGCCGACGCTCTCCATCTGTTACGGTACAGAACAACAGGTCACACCTCTTCGCGGCACCTCCCATTGGCAGGAAGGCGAAGAGGCCCTCTGTCAGTATGCCCCTCATCCGCTAACATGGCAGCCTGAACGAATGCGTTCCATTACGCTGTCCAAAGACCGTGATCTGGTCCACCTGGCATTCACAACCAATTTTCCGCACCAACTCACCGTCACACGCTGGCCCCTGACCATGTCCGGAGATCTTTCTCATCAGCAGGACGGTGAAGTGATCTCCGTCAAAGAAAAGGCCTTCCAGCCACAGCCAGACAGTCTTTATGAGGTCACCGCAGTCTGGCCCCAGGGTCAGGTATCCTGGGCATTTGCAACCGCCTCCTGCTGTTGACAAGGGGGCTCCCAAACAAAAAAGCTGCCAGCGTATTTGCTGACAGCTTTTTGAGCATATTAGAGATAGTTGAGAGGATTCCGGCGTCCGCCGTTTACAATCACTTCGAAATGCAGATGGTTACCGGTAGAATATCCGGTGCTGCCCATGGCTGCAATATTCTGTCCCTGGCTTACATATTCTCCAACCGATACATACAGGCTGGAGCAATGGCCATACAGGGTACGCACACCATTTCCATGATCGATAACAATGCACTTGCCGTAGTTATAATACCATCCAGATACCACAACGGTACCGGACATAGAAGCATAGATGGGGGTTCCGTAAGAAGAAGCGATGTCCAAGCCACCATGTCCGCCCTGTCCATAGTAGCAGCTGATATAGCCGCTGCCTGCCGGCCAGAGGAAATCTCCGCTGACTGAACCAGAGCCATAGGAATTGGGTACATAGCGTGCATAGGAAACTGTCTCAACCTTGGTACCTTCCGTCACCATTTTGGTAACCGGCTCTTTGGTAACTGTCTCGGACAGAATCTCTCTTTCTTCCTCCACACCGTTGATCAGCGTCACGCTGGCGGTAATGGTTTTACTTCCTTCTTCACCCTCCTGGGTGACCTCCGAATACCCTTTGGCTTTGGTGTTGTCCTTGGTGGTTTCGGTTTCGTAGGGAATGGCCTCATCATAGGTGATAGTCTTGGTAACCTCTACGCTGAGGAACGGCTGAGACTCTGAAATCACAGCTTCCTGTCCGACCATGCACTCCTCTTCAATATCGGGATTCATGGTTTTGAACTCACTGTAAGTCAGGCCATTCTTGTTGGCAATCATAATGGGGCTGTCGCCCTGTTCAATGGTGTAGGTCTTCCGGGACTGAACCTCGGAAGTCAGAAGCTCGGTAATTTCCTCATCCTCTACCACACTAGCGGTAGGATACAGGCCTTCCCGCAGCTGAATATCCTGCACAAACTTGACTGTTTCATCTTCAGCGCCAGTTGTATACTGGGCAAGAGTGTCATCCAGGACATCCTTAATCAAGCTTGCCGTTTTAACAGCGCCATAAAATTCGCCGTCAATGTAAAGGCCCTGCGCTTCCTGAATGTCCGCAGTAGAAAGCTGGATCAGCTGGTCTGTCAGCTTTTCAGAATCCGCAATTTCTTCGGGATTAACTGCCGCTACAGCAAAAACCGGATCCAAATTCAATTCTGCTTCGTCGTCTGTGTTGATAATCCGGCTCAGCAGATCCCGCTGGGCTTCGGTGTAAACGGATTCATCCTGGACATAGGCAATAACCTGTCCGTCCTGTTCTACTGCCAGTGCGTAGGTGACCTGCGTGCCAGCTGCCACCACCTGATGCAGCATAAAGATACCGATGACAGGCAATGCGTAGTTGATAACGGTTTTGCAGACATACAGATTGTTGCGAACACCCTGTACCAGGGTGCGGGCAGCCTGTCCGACACCACCTTCGGTATAAGCCCCGGCAATCAGACGAGGCGCTCTGTAAAGATGCCGGAACGGCCGAGCCATTCCCAGGAAAAAATCTGTTATTTTATTACCGCAGCGATTGGTGACGCCTTCGGCCTTTTCCATCATCCGCTCATAAACGGGATGCAGTCTGCTGCCGATGCTCTGACCGATATTCTGCAAATCGGCCCATGCAGCCATACCCATTTCCTCCAGGAAATCGATACCCTGCCGGGTGAGCTTGCTGCAAACCGGCGCTGCCTTATCGGCAATCTCTTTTTTATACTGTCCAGCCTGGGCTTTTACAGCCTCATACCCTCTGGTCAGGACAGAGACGAATTTATGCAGCGTTTCAACAGCAGGACTGCCGTTATGTATCACCATTGTCATCGTCTCCTTTCCATTGATTACAAAACGGTTACATCTGTAACCATTGATATTATAACACATCTCGGGAATTTTGCAACTCTTTTGTCACCTTTTTTGAACCAGAAGGGCATGTTTGTGCAATTTGACGAAGCATAATCGGCCTGTTTTTGCATAGTGTCGCAGAAAAAAAGCTGGTTTTCAGCCACAAAATCCCAGTTTTGGCGCATTTTGTTACGAGTTTGTAACAAGTAAAGATTTCAAATTATGACAAAGTACCGTCATTTGTTACGAATTTCTGTAAAAAATAATTTACCCGTCTCCCTCCGTTGTTACAGAATCTCAGAAAGGAGGCTGTTGGATACCAGAAAACCCTCTTCGGTTAAAAAAAGTCTGTCGCCAGTCTGAGCCATCAGCCCAGCCTTTATATAAGGAAGACACTTTTTACAGAGCCCCGCCCAATCAAATGCCGGCGTCAGATCCCC
>CALXFL010000067.1 GCA_944387515.1 uncultured Clostridia bacterium | reverse complement strand
CAGTCGGTAGAGCGTTCGGCTGTTAACCGAAATGTCGTTGGTTCGAGTCCAACTGGGGGAGCCAGAGTTTGGAGCCACACCTTTTGGTGTGGCTCTTTTCGTTTTTATCCGAGGTTTCTTGAAGTGGGATGCAGAAAGGAATTATAGGCTATATGACGGAAGAAATTATTCTTACTGGAGGGCGAACGACACAGGAGGTCGTTCTTATCGGTGATCGTGTTTTTCGCTCAATAGGGCCAAACGCCCCTTTTGTCCATCATGTTTTAACTTTTTTGGAAAATGCAGGAGTACATTGTGTGCCAAAGTATATGGGTATGGAAACTGACGGTAATCGGGAGATTCTTAGCTACATTACTGGATCGGTACCTCGCAATCTAGGCCAGTTTTCTATTGAGCAGTGCTGTCAGGCGGTGCAACTTATGAAAGCTTTGCATAAATGCCTACAAGATTTTCCAGGCTGTCCTGATGGTGAAACTGTATGTCATAATGATCTCTCCCCGTGTAACTTTGTTTTTAACGGAAACAAGCCAATAGCCGTTATTGATTGGGACGCAGCTTCTTTTGGCTGCCCTCTGAACGATCTGGCCTATGCTATCTGGATGTGGGTAGACATAGGGAATGAAGAGAATGATTCACATTGGGTGAAGTCTCACATAACAGCCATGTTGGACACTTACGAGGTTCCAATGACAGAACGTGGTTCTTTTTATGGCCGGATTATCAGGCAGATGGAGCGTGTCGCTGAAAGTGTCTTTCCCACTCAAAAACAGACATATGACACCCGCGTATGGGCTTTAGGGTGTAAAGAGTGGTTTCAGAGGTTTTGGCGAGATTTTATGTAGTAATGTAGTCCAGTAAAAACCCCGCCGGTTTAATGCCGACGGGGTTTCAGTCATTTTCAGGCTTGATTTTGGGTGCTTTCTTTCAATTGATGTTGCAGTTTCAGAAAACGCTTGGCCATATCATCAAACTGGAAAGGCTTGGTGTCTTTCAGATAGGTCTCCATGGTATTGTGAAAACGTTCGTAGAGATAGGGCGGAATATTTTTCCATCCCACAATGGCACCAATGATGCTGCCAGCCGAGGCAGCCGTGCAGTCGTTGTCCATGCCCATGGCAACCAGCTGGGACAGGACCTTGACTGGATCCGTTCCACCAATCTTAAAGCCAAAGACAATCAGACAGAGATTATTGTTGGTATGGACATAGCTCATATCAACTCCAAAATGCGCCCAAACCAATTCTACGGCCTCCTGATAGTCTTTGACGTCCTGTTCCAATGCCCAGGTCAGATCCTCATACAAGCGGCTTTCCTTGGGGATTTCAGTCATGCCAATACGAATGGCTTCCAATGGATCATCAACAGCAAATGCGGCGCTCTGTGCAGCTGCCAGCAGCATTTCTCCATAGATACCATTGCGGCGATGGGTCAGTCTGGCATCCTGCCATGCCATTTCTGCTGCTTTTCTTGGATGACCAGCAGCTGCATAGCCAAATGCGTCTGAGCGAATAGCAGCGCCAATCCACTGATAGAAGGGATTTTCAATTCCTACAGCATCCAGTGCAGGAATTCCCCGTTTCAGACTGTTGAGGACGGCTTCTTCTGCCGTACAGGCCAGAGGCAGCTTTTCCCACCACATCTCAGCTACATCTTCGGTAGTAAAATTGAGCCCATATTTTTCCAGAATTAACAATCCAAGCTGGGTGTAGATGATGTCGTCGTCTACTGGCGCAGTTTGCATGGCTGCTCTGGTATAGGCAGAACGCTCCTATCCATAGGCGTTTTGGAGATGTGGATTTTCTACACGTTCAAAGTAATCGGTAGGTGGAAAGGGCTGGCCTGTAACCTGAGCCCAACGGGCAATCTGCTGATAAGACCAGCACTCTACGGGAACCCCCATCAGGCAGCCGATTACCCGTCCATACAAAGCACCCATCAGCTTGTCGGTCATGACTTCGTCGGAGGGAGCGTCTTGCCACAGTGTCCGAGGGCCTTCTGAACAAAGCTGCTGGATGGTATCCAGATCATCTGGTTCGCGCTTTGCCAGCAACGGATTTTCCGGGACTTTTGCCATTTGTTGACAGCTTTTCTGTAAAAAGTCAATGAGCTGCTCCATAGGAGCGGCACAAGCTTGCGGTGCCCCTTCCTCTGTCATCAGACGGGCCGTTTCTTCAAATTGATTCAGCCAATGATGCAGCGTTGTAAAGTCAGGATAGATCATAATGTCTAACATCCTTTCTCTGATAAAGTGCTTTCAGTATACTACAAAACAGAAACAGAATCCAGCAGGTTTTTTGAGAACTTCCAGATTTTGCTGTTTCTATACGCCAAATTTGTCTTTTTCTTATGGGGCCTTGTGAAGCAAGGAGGAATATGCTACAATGAGGCCACACATCATCCAGAAAGGGAGATTTTTATGGCTTTGATTCAGCAGCAGCCTTCCCGTCAGCCCAGTGCAGCACAGCTGGAACAGATGGAACGGCAATTTGGCATGTTTCTTCATTTTGGTGTCAATACCTTTGGCAATGTAGAATGGTCGGACGGCGGTATTCAGGCGCTTTCCTATCAGCCGGATACCATTGATGCAGATCAGTGGGTGCGGACAGCCTGGGAAGCGGGTATGAATTATGTCATTCTGATCACCAAGCATCATGATGGTTTCTGCTTGTGGGATACCGATACCACTCCTTATTCGGTTAAACATTCTGGCAACCCTACTGATGTAGTGGCTGCAGTTAGCAAGGCTTGTGCCAAGTATGGCATCAAGCTGGGCCTTTATTATTCTCTGTGGGATCGGAGTGAACCCAGCTATACCCGTGATTTTTCCGGAGAATATGTTCCTTATATGCTGCGGCAGCTGACTGAACTGATGGATGGCCGCTATGGAGAGATTGTGGAACTTTGGCTGGACGGCAGCTGGGATAAATCCTGTGCTCAGTGGCGGCTGGATCTGATCTATGACCTGGTAAAGCGGCTCCAGCCGAAATGCCAGATTGGTGTAAATCACACGGTTGGCGTCTATTCTGAAGAGGCTGGCGGACCCGAGGAACGGTATCAGCCTAAAAATTACCAGGAGGGTGATCCGCTGCGGATGTTCCCTTCCGATTTCCGGCTGTGGGATCCGCATATGTGCCGGGCTGATGACCCCAAGATCTATACTTTTGGAGGGCAGGAGTATTACATGCCCTTTGAAATGACCATCTGCTCCCGTGATGGATTCAGCTGGTTCTATTCCAACATTTATGAAAAGAAGCCGCTGATGAATGTGGATGAGGTCGTACGCAATTGTGAGACGCTGTTTGCCCAGGGAAATCTGGCTGTTATCAATATGCCGCCGGATGTTCATGGCCGCCTGGTTGAGGGAGATGTGGCCAATCTGATGGAAATTGCACGCCGGTTGGGCCGTGCACGGGTATAAAGCTAAAAAAATTCTGCCGGAGAGGATCCGGCAGAATTTTTTTGAAAATTTTTGGGAAATCTATTGACATTCATCTCTGAATATGATAATATATAAAAGCTGTTAGCGGAAACGCAGATAGCTTATAAGGACGAGTTCCCGAGTGGCCAAAGGGGGCAGACTGTAAATCTGTTGCTTTTCAGCTTCGATGGTCCGAATCCATCCTCGTCCACCAGAAAACCGACACGATTTTTAATATCGTGTCGGTTTTTGTTATTTTAAATTCAAGGAGAGAGACTGTGTGAAAAAAGCAATCTTCTGGGATTTTGACGGTACTCTGGTGGTGTCCAATTCTCTTTGGAGTACCAGTATTCTGGCAGCCCTGCGGCAGCTGGACCCGGATACGGCCGTGACGCTGCCTCAGATCCGAAAGTATACCAAGACCGGCTTTACCTGGAATACGCCGGACAACGACCACCGGCAGCTGGTAGGGGAACGCTGGTGGTCCTATACCAGCGGAATGATTGCAGACATCTACCGTCAGTGTGGGATACCGGATCCACTGGCCAGAGCCGCCAGCCAGCGCCAGCGTCAGCTGGTCATGGAGCGGGAACGGTATTGGCTTTATGCGGATGCCCCCTGGATTCTGCAAAAGGTCCGGCAGGCAGGCTGGGAAAATCACCTGCTTTCCAACCATGTGCCAGAACTGAATGAAATTATCGAAAAAATGGGACTGGCTTCGTATTTTACCACCATGACAATTTCAGCACAGGAAGGATATGATAAGCCCAGACAGGAACTATTTGAGATTGCGCTGGAGCGGGCGGGACATCCGGACTGCTGTTGGATGGTGGGAGATAACCCCAAGGCAGATGGCATGGGCGGCAGAGCTGCCGGAATGCGTACAGCGCTGGTGCATACGGTAGTACCTGATACCATGCAGACAGAGGTAGATCTGGTGGTATCCAGACTGGAAGAGCTGACGGCGATTTTCTCATTTTGAAAGGGGACTGGGTATGGGCAAAAGGAAAAGGTGGTACAGATGGCTGTGGGCCATTCCGATTTTGCTGGCTCTTTTGCCGCTTTACGCCTGGCAGCTGGAACCCCGGCTGCTGGTGGTGAAAGAGGAGCAGGTTTCCTGTCCGGGAGCCCCGGATGGATTGCGGATCGCCTTTTTTACCGATACCCATTTTGGACGTCATTACAATCAACAACATGCAGGACGGATTGTGGAAAAAATCGAGGAAGGACAGCCCGATCTGGTGATATTTGGGGGAGACTTGCTGGATGCCTACTATCGGGATGCGGCCTTGCTGGATCTGGAAGCCCTGGCAGAGGTGTTCCAGCGGCTGGAGCCGCCGCTGGGCTGTTATGCTGTCTGGGGGAATCATGATCTGGGCGGAGGTGCAGCCCGTGTTTATGAGGAAGTGCTGGGCAACATGGGGTTCCAGCTGCTCCAAAATGAGGCTGTTTCCATTCCTGACGCCAATATCACACTGATTGGCTTAGATGATATGCTGCTGGGGCAGCCGTCGTTTGACTGGGATAGTCTGCCAAAAGATGGTGTGCGGATTCTGTTGTCCCATGAGCCGGATCTGGTGGGGGCCTTAGACTCCTCAGCGTTTTCACTGGCGCTTTCCGGTCATTCTCACGGCGGGCAGGTTTCCCTTCCCTTTCTGACCTCCCGGATTTTGCCGACGGGTGCCCGGCAATATGTGAAGGGATGGTATGATCTGGATGGTGCCTCGCTCTTTGTCAGCAGCGGATTGGGGATGACACAGCTGCCTTTTCGGTTGGGCAATCCGCCGGAGATTTGTTTCATCACACTGCATGGTTCTTCTGAATAATAAAAGGCGTTCCTGTCTGGGCAGGAACGCCTTTTTCAGTCAGCGGTTATTTTTTGTACCGTTCAATCATTTCTTCCAGGGTGACCTGCTCCACCAGCGGAGCCTTACCATAGGAACCGAACTCTACAATCAGGGTTCCTACCACCTCTTTGACACCCCGTTCCACGCAATCCATGATGTCAGCTACATCCTGGTCCGGAACCTGGCCATACATGACCGTATCCATAATGGGGGTCAGGAACGCCCGGGGATCAAAGGCTTCCCGTTTCTGATCCAACAGGGACCAGATGGGGCCAATGGTGGGAGAATTGGCCTTTTCGGGATGAGTGGCAAAGTATTCCCGCATATTCCGGGTGGCAGCCAGCCGGATATCAGTGTCCACATTGATCTTGCCGATGCCGCAGGGGATAGCGGACTTCAATTCAGCGGCAGAGATGCCGTAGGCATTCTGGATGTTGCCGCCCAGGGCGTTGATTTCGTTGACGATGTACTGGGGAACCGTAGAGGAGCCGTGGGACACCAGGACGCCGAAAATACCCTCATGACGCAGGCATTCCTTGACGGCAATGGGGATTTCCCGGCGGAGCTTGACGTCCTTGCCCTTGGAGGCGCCGTGCATGGTGCCGTAGGAGATGGCCAGGCAGTCTACGCCGGTCTGCCGGAAGAATTTCACTGCATCCATGGGATTGGTGTAGGTGGAGAAACCGGAGGCGACATGATCCTCCACACCAGCCAGCACACCCAGTTCACCTTCTACGGTGACACCCCGGGCGTGGGCATATTTGACTACTTCCCGTGTCAGTTCCACGTTCTGGTCAAAGGGGAGAGAAGAGCCGTCGATCATGACGGAGGTGTATCCGCCGTCAATGGCAGCTTTGACCGAGTCAAAGTCCTTGCCATGGTCCAGATGGAGCACAATGGGAATGGGAGAATTTTCTCCGAATTTCCGGACGGCGTTGGCAATATTGCGGGCGCCGATCTTTTTATCCTCCAGGGTGGCGTTGAGGAAGTCGCCCCGTCCGCCCATAAAGCCATTGGCCAGGTCTGCACCCTGCAAAATGGCGGCAGAACGGAACATTTCGTGAACTTCAATGACGGCTTTTGCCTGTGCAACAGCGTTGACGTTAAAGGCGCCCTGGGCAAAGCCATATTTATCGGTGGCTTCCAGCAGGGGGCGAAGAGGAACCAGTGGCATAATGTTTCATCCTTTCGGGGGTGGAATCAGTGATTTTCAGGCAGGGTTGCGACAAAGTCGGTGATGGTGATTTTGGCATCGGGATGGCTCTGGAAGAGGGAAACCGGGAAGTGAGCGGTTTCCTCGCCATAGCAGGCCTGACGCACTACCGCCCGATGCCAGTCACGGAAGCAGCCCAGACGCACCTTGCGGGCCGGATAGATCTCTGCAAAACCAACTGTAATGCAGTATTTGGGCATAGCATCGATGGCACCATTCAGGGAACCAATGGCGTTGGCTGTGCGGGTTTCCCGGCTGATGGGCAATACCCGGGTAGGCAGCGCCCGGAAGGCGTCAGGGGTAAGGCTGTCGTCAGCTTCGTTGAATGCTACATGGCCATTGATGCCGATGCCGCCGAAGACAATATCCACACCACCCAGTTCCTCGCTTAGGCGACCAATGCGGCCGGGGTCAGACGGGTCCGGGAACACACGCTGTTCTGCTGGCATGACCAGCTCAGGATCAATCTTTCCATAAACCTGCTGGTTCATAAAGCCCTGGAAGCTAAGGGGATCCTCTTCAGAAATCCACTGCTTGTCATCAGTCAGATACTCGTCCATGTTGATGAACCAGACATTTTTAAGGGAGATTTTCTGCTCATTGACCATCTGGACAAAATAGGGATACTGACCAACCGGGCCAACGGGGCAGATGAAGACCGTACGCCGTCCTGCTTCGTTGTTTTTAACGATTTCCTCGGCCATCTCCTCGGCCATCTGGCGGAAGACATCGGCGTCTGTGGGAAGGACTTCCAGCGGGATTTTGGGAGCCTGCTGAAGCGCTATCTTGTCGTAAGTAAAGTAGTTGTGGTTCATGTGGATCATCCTTTCGCTTAAGAAGGGAAGAAGGTGTGACGGGCGATTTCCTGTATTCGGAAGACATCCATGACTGGCTGAAGCACAGTCTCATAAGTGCGCAGGAAGGTACAGAATTCCTTCCATGCAGCGGCGGCTTCCTCCTGCTGGCCTTCGGCCACGGCGGCCATCGCTTTAGTGTAGAGGCGGAGATACCGGCCATAAAGCGTCATGTATTGCCAGGACAGCTGTTGCGGAGGTTTATCCGTCTGGGCACACCGGCACAGGTCGTCAATCCGGTCAGCCAATGTCAACGCATTTTTCATGCGGGCAGCCAGCTCCGGATTTTTGAGAGCCTTGCCCCGGAACCAGTAGTCGGTTTCAAAGCAGCGGGAGACCTCCTCCAGCAATTGATGCATGGCGCCGCCCTGTGCGCCAAAGGCTGCTGTAAAGTATTCCTGAGCAATCTCCTCATAGCCACGGCTGCTGTCCCACAGCTTGGCCGCCATCAGATAGTTGGGCAGACCAGTGGGGAAGAAGGCGCGCAGCTCCTGACAGCTGAGGATGCCGTTTAATCCCAGCTGAGGCAGCTGGTCAATGTCCCGGTCCAATATCCGGCTGATAGCACAGTATCCCGGGTCACCGTAGTGTGCCCGCCCCAGATGATAGTCAAAATCAAAGCTGTCCTGTTTGGTCTTTAGGGTCTGCTGCCAGGCCTTGAGGCAGGCCAGGTTTTCTTCGATGCTCTGGGGAATCGGGGTTTGGTTCAGCTGGAACTCCTCCGGCGGGGGCGCGGGCTGAAAATCAGCAAAGGAGTGGCTGAATGGCCGGGAGATGGGCGCAAACATCAGAACGAATCGGTCTGGGTTTTTAAACTGCTGCATTTTGGGCGGGAACAACAGATCATAGTAGATGAGGAAAACCAGACGGGTATCCAGTCCCTCTGCGGTCAGCCGCTCATCCAGCTGATTCAGCAACAGCAGATACCAGTCAGAGGGAGACTGCCCGCGGCAGTTTTCGCACTCACAGAAGCTGTGAATCGAATCAGCCAGCCAGAAGTTCAGATAGTCAATGCCAGGATGGGCCCTTAAATATTCTACCACAAAATCACAAATTTTTCCTCTGGCAATTGGGTTGGAATAGCAGAGGTTGGTGAGAGCGGGAATTTTGTGGAACAGCTGCCGTTTGCCATCTACCATAGCCAGCAGGGCTTCTGTTTCCGGCGGAATTTCCAGTTCTACCTCGTCCCAACCCCGGCCCTGGATTCCCACAGGTTCGCAGGTCCAGCCATGCCCTACGGCGTGATGAAGCAGGGAGCGTTGCCGGAGTGCCGCCCAGATCTGAGCTTCGTACTGCTGGCAGATGGTTTCATCAAAGGGTTCTGCCGGCAGCAGCGGATTGTGGATGTGGCAGTACCAATTCCTCAGAAAGTTGCTGATGCTCATGAATTGGGTGAAAAAGCTGTTATAGCCGACCTTGGGCAGCCAGTTAATGAAGTCCAGCACATTTTCCACCGAATCAGCGCCTTCAATGACAGCGCCACGGTGACGGAAGGAGGCAGCCTGGTGAAGACTTACTGACAGATCTTCTTTGGTCCGATGAGGGACGACCTCCCCCATTGTGCCAGGCCGGATAAAGCGGCATCCCACGGCGCGGCAGGCGGCATAGACACCCAGCAGCACAGCCCGGGGATTGGAGCCGGAAATTTTTCCCACGGCAGCATTCAATTGGATATCGAAGGCGTCATCCAAAGCAGGGTCAGGTGTGCCCAGTGCAGGATTGATTTCCAACAGAATGGCATCAGCCCCATCCGGCGTCTGGAACATCACATTGGCATCCAGTGTGCCGGTCATCCGGTTTACCAGCCGGCAGAGCTCTCTCGCTGCAAAAAGCAGAGTGGGGTGATTTTCACAAACAACGGCAATCAAAAGAACAACTCCTTTCTGTCAATATAGGGTGAGGGCGTCAGGACAAAATTTCCCGCACAGGTATCTGTGCGGGAAATTTCCGCGCCTCTGTATCAGAGGCTTATGCTGTTATTTGCCGTAATAGCGGTTGGTCGCATCCTGGTAGATCTGCACATAGCGGGAGACCTGCAGGGATTCCAGCTGAGCCAGATAAGCTTCCCAATCGTTGTCAATGTTGGACTGACCGGTGATCCAGGCAGCCTGCTGCTGGAGGACGTAATCAGTAATATTGGTCTTGATGGTGGCAAGTTCCTTGCTCTCTTCATCGGTAAAGAGGACGGGCGGAATGCTTTCGGGAGTCAGATATTCCTCAGTAGCCTCCATATAGCCGATCTTTCTGGCCACGTCAGGAGCGGGCTTCAGGGTGGCATACAGGTCAGCGGGCACGTAGGCGGGGAAGTTGGCGGGAGCGCCCTTGAAGCGGTAGTCGTCCTGGCTCATGCCGTCGGGAGCAATGGCGAATTCATAGTCATAAGCAGGATCGCTGGATTCAATCAGCTGCTCACCAAAGGCACCATAGGTGTTCTGGAGAGAATACTCGGGGCTCAGGTTCAGGTCGAGCCAGTAGGCCATCCGTTCAGGGTTCTTGCAGTTCTTGGAAACGGCAGAATTACCACGGTTGGCAATGGGGGTGTTGTTATAGCGGTATACCCGGGTGCCATCGCCGGAGGTGCTTTCCAGAGGCAGGCAGTAGGTGTAGCTGGATACCCGATCAGCGCCGACTACGTTGTCGATCAGGAAGGCATGCAGGCTGCCCAGCATAACGGGATCAGATTTGCCCTTGGAGAAGAGCACCGAACGGTCCTGTGTAAAGCCTTCCACGTCCATCAGATCCTGTGCATAGAGGTTTGCAAACCATTTGGTTGCTTCCTTCCAGGCATCGGTATTGGCGGTGAAGTAAACCTGGCCGTCCTTGATGTCCAGACGGTCTACCTGATCCACAACGCCAAAGGGAGCGTACATGGAATAGAGGCCGAAATACTGATGGTCAATGATGAAGCTGAAGGGAATCTCATCGGCTTCGTCGTTGCCATTGGGATCCTGGGTCTTGAAGGCTACCAGCATGGCTTCGAACTCTTCAATGGTGTTGGGCAGTTCGAGACCGCAGGCATCCAGCCAATCCTGATTGATGTACAGGTCGCTGTAAGCGCCTTCATAGGGCTT
>CALXFL010000066.1 GCA_944387515.1 uncultured Clostridia bacterium | reverse complement strand
TAATTCAGTTTAAGCCGCTTACAGATAAACGCCAAAGCCGCTTGCTCCGGGTCGCTGTCCTCTCTGGCGGTTTCCTCCTCGGTCTCACCCGGCTCGGTGTGGCCCTTGGGAAAGCCGTATCACCCCTCCAACGACTGAACAATCAGGTAGCGGCGCTGTCCTCCCTGCCGGGTGAAGACAATAGCGCCGCAGGAGACCTCTACACTGGTCACGGCTCCTCCTGATAGGCCCGCCGCTGGGGAGAATCCGGTGCCAGTGCCATCAGCTCAACCCGGTTACCGTCAGGATCATGGGTCCAGCACTGCCAGTTCCGGTCCCGGCCCTGCTTGGGCGCCACATCCAGCGGTGCACCCATGGCCACCAGATGGTCAGCCATGGCCTGGATGTCGTCCACCTCCAGGCAGAGGTGAGAGTAGGTGTCTCCCCGGTCCTCGGGCTTTTTATAGAACAGCTCGACAAACTGGCCGTTTCCCACCTTCAGATACTCAATCCAAGGCTCACCGGCCTCATTCTTCATGGAAAAGGCGCGGGTGAAACCCAGTACGCCACAGTAGAAGTCCATGGCCTTCTCCATATCGGTCACATTATACGCAGCGTGTGCAATACCCAAAATCATGATAAAGTCCTCCTTACATTGTCAGGAGCGTTATTCCGCCCAGTCCTTGGCCCGCTCTACGGCTTTCCGCCAGCCGCGGAGCAGCTTTTCCCGTTTCTCCGGCTCCATCTCCGGCTCATAGACACAGTCGATCTGCCCGGCGGCAGTCAGGTCCTCCTGCTTCCAGAAGCCCACCGCCAGCCCTGCCAGATAGGCAGCGCCCAGCGCCGTGGTCTCCCAGACCACCGGACGGCAGACCGGACAGCCGATGATATCCGCCTGGAACTGCATCAGGAAGCTGTTGGCCGAAGCGCCGCCGTCCACCTTCAGTTCCTTCAGCTTGATGCCGGTGTCGGCCTCGATGGCCTCCAGCAGATCCCGGGACTGATAGGCGATGGATTCCAGCGCCGCCCGGATGATGTGGGGACGGCGGGTGCCCCGGGTGATGCCCAGAATCGTGCCCCGGGCGAACATATCCCAGTGGGGCGCGCCCAGGCCGGTGAAGGCCGGCACCATGTAGACCCCGCCGGTGTCGCTGACCTTGCGGGCGAAGTACTCCGAATCGGACGACTCGGTGATGAACCGCATCTCATCCCGCAGCCACTGCACCACCGACCCACCGGTGAAGACGCTGCCCTCGATGGCGTAGCAGGGCTCCTCGCCGGTGCTGGCGGCCAGGGTGGTAATCATGCCGTTCTGGCTCTCATAAGGGGTGGAGCCAGTGTTCATCAGCAGAAAGCAGCCGGTTCCGTAGGTGTTCTTGGCGTCTCCCGGCTGGAAGCAGCGCTGGCCGAAGAGCGCCGCCTGCTGGTCCCCTGCCACACCGGCAATGGGGATGGCCACTCCGTCGATGACCGCCTCGCCGTAGATCCGGGAGGAGGGATAGACCTCCGGCAGCATTTCCCGGGGAATATCCAGCAGGTCGAGAATCTCCTGATCCCACTGAAGGGTGTGAATGTTGTACATCATGGTGCGGGAGGCGTTGGTCCGGTCGGTGGCGTAGATCTTCCCGCCGGACAGCTTCCACATGAGCCAGGTGTCCACCGTGCCGAAGAGGAGTTCGCCCCTTCTGGCCCGCTCCCTGGCCCCCTCCACATGGTCGAGGATCCACTTGATCTTGGTAGCGGAGAAATAGGCGTCGATGAGCAGGCCGGTGGAGCGGCGGATCTTGTCCTCCAGTCCCTTTGCCCGCAGTTCCTCACAGATGGCGGCAGTGCGGCGGCACTGCCAGACGATGGCGTTGTAGATGGGGCGGCCGGTGGCCTTCTCCCAGATGATGGTGGTCTCCCGCTGGTTGGTGATGCCGATGGCCGCCACCTCCGCCGGGTCAATGTCAGCCATCAGCAGGCTATCCAGGAGCACCCCGTACTGGGAGGCGTAGATCTCCATGGGATCGTGCTCCACCCAACCCTCCTTGGGGTAGTGCTGGGTGTATTCCCGCTGGGCAATGTTGACAATGTGCTGCTGGCGGTCAAAAACCACCGCCCGGGAGCTGGTAGTACCCTGATCCAGGGCGATGATGTACTTTTTCTCCATGGAAATCCTCCTTTAAAAGCTGCTGCCGCCGCCTCCGTGGGACCGGCCGCTGCTGCTGCGGTGGGTGGAAGTTCCGCCTCCACCGCCCGAGCTGCTTTCAATCTTGCGGCGGGTCAGGGAAGAACGGATGAAGGTGTCCTCCCGCAGAGGAAAGGCCAGGCTCTGCTGATCCAGATAGCTGCCTGCATGCTGGGCACGGCGGGCGGTCTTATGGCTTCTGGTCATGCCGTAGAGAATCAGGGCAGTCAGTCCCCCGGCTGCCAGCAGGTAGAAGGGCAGCCGCCGGGCAGACCGGGCAAACCGCCCCGACAGGGTGGATTTCTCGTTCTCCTCCTCCACATGGGCGATAATCCGGTTGATGCCGGTCTGGCAGCCGCCATAATAGTCCCCATCTCCCAGCCGCTCCGCCACCGGATCGGTGACGTCATAGATGTCACTGTCAGTGAAGAGGTTGATGGCCCGGCCAGTGGTGGAGAGGTAGGCCTGCCGGTTGTCCATGTCAATGAGGAGCAACATGCCGTCGGCGTTCTCCCCCACCCCGAAGCCATTGTAATCGTAAAAGTCGTCGGCATAGTCCCGGGAGGACTTGCCCTCAGCGTCGCTGGTGGTCACCAGCGGAAGGTCAAGCCCCGTCCGTCCACAGAAATCCCGGATCTGGGCGGCCAGAGCCTGTTCCTCACTGTCGGTGAGGAGGTTTGCAAAGTCGTAGACCTTCTGGTCCAGATCCAGCGGCACATCCCCGTTAGAGTAGACCGGCTGCTGGTCCGCCAGGACGGCGGCCTCTGCCGGCTGCTCCTGCTGAAGCATCAATCCCGCCTGATAGGCCAGTTCCTCCACAAAGGCGGGCAGGTCATCCTGCTCCTGTAAGGTGAAGTGGTGCAGAAACAGTTCCTCGGTCCAGATCTGGTTGAGGGTCTGCTCCACCTCTCCCACGGTGTAAAGGGTGGCCTGGTCGCTCTCCGGTCCAACCGACAGAAGAATTCCTCCCTGAGAGAGGGCGAGCTGGGGCAGGGCCGCTCCCAATTCCAACTGGTCCGGCTCCTCGCTGACGGTCATCACCGCCATACCCACCTGGTACTGGGTCTGAAAGTTCTGGATGGTGGTGGAGCAGGTGCCCTCCTGCTCCTCGGTCAGCATCCCGGCAGCATCCAGCACGACGCCGGGAGCCAGGTCGTCAAAGCTGGGCTGCGCCGCCGATTGGGAGCTCACCTCTGAAGAAGCCGCAGAGGCCGGCGGTTCTGTCTCTGCGCTGACCGCTGCGGGTGCTGCCAGCAGCAGAAGGCTCAGCAGCAGCGCAGTGCCTGTATGTATGACACACCTGAGTCGTCTCAAAACAGCATCCCTCCCAGCAGCAAAAGTACCGTCAGTCCGGCCAGCAGTCCTCCGAGCCAGGCAAACAGCCGTCCCCGGGAGATGGGCAGGGTGCCTACAATCTTTCCGGTCTGTCCGTTCATGGCAAAGAGGTACTCCTTCCCCTGGTAACGGGAGACCAGCAGCCAGACCGGCAGCAACGCATAGGCGCAGCGGTGCTCTCCCAACCGGATGTCCTCGTGAACCACCTGGACGCCGGTATAGCCGTCCATGCTGTTCCGGAGCAGATCCCGGCAGCTGGTCTTGACCCGATCTTCCACACGGGGGAAGCACTGGTCAGAATTTACGTCGTACCGCTCGGCCAGGAAGCCGGACAGGTAGCTCATGGCGAAGTTCTCAAGCCCGCTGTAATCGTAGGGCTCAATGGCGTCCATCAGCTCATCCCCCATTTTGGAGGAGCCGTCAGCCGGTACCCGGACAAAATTCATCCGGGCGGCCCGGGAGAGCCGGTAGTGGTCGGTCTTGGTGTACTGGTAGCTGCCCTGCCGCCAGGTGGTGACCCGCTGGGCCATGGCGGCCATCCGGCCGTCCAGCTGGCAGTCATAGAGCCAGAAGGGAATGTAGATGCCGGTGAGTTTCTCCACCCCGGCGGCGACAAAGTCCCGGGGCAGCAGCGGCTTGCGGCGGCAATGGCGGCGGAAGGCTGCCACCGCCTCCTCCCGGGTGTTCCGGAAGGGGATGATTTTCTGAGGGCGGAAATCCCCCGAAAGCTGGCTCACCATGATGGCCGGATTCTGGCAGAAGACGCAGAAGGTGGCGGCGGTGGTGGCATCGGTGATGATCTCGGCGCCGCACTGAGGGCAGGTGTACCGCCGCAGTCCCGCTGCGTCCGGTTCTTCCGGCTCGGGCTCGGGCTGAAAGGCTGGTTCCCGCTTCTGGTCGGCCTCGTCGATCATCTCCTTGGTAAAGGAGGAGTTGCAGAATTCGCAGTCCCATTTTCCGGTGTCGCTGTGGAAGGTAAGCGGTGCACCGCAGTTGGGACACTGATAGGTGATTACGTCCATGGATACCTCTCAATCAACAAAGCCAGCCGCCCGGCTCCCCAAAGGGAGCGAGAGCGGCTGAACCGTCATACTCAGGAGAGCTTGGTGCCACAATGAGGGCAGAAAGCAAAGCTGCCTTCCAGCGTGCTGCCACATTTGGGGCAGACACCCGGCTGGGGGCGTTTCTGGCCGCAGGCGGTGCAAAATTTGCCCTTGTTCTGCTGGCCGCAGGAGCAGACCCACATCTCCGGCTGGGCAGGCTCGGGGCGCTTCTGGCCGCACTCGCCGCAGAAAGCGCCGGTGCAGTGGGCGCCGCAGCTGCACACCCACTCGGAGCCGGATGCCGGTGCGGGCTGGGGAGCAGCTTGCTCCCGGACCGATTGCTCCCGGGCAGCTTGCTCTCTCATCTGGGCCTGGTTGGAAGCACTGGCAGCAGACATAAAGCCTCCTGCGCTCTGCATACCCATGCCCACGCCCATAAAGCCCATGCCTGCGCCATTCGGATTGGAGCCAGCGGCCTCGATGCCTCTGGCCACAGCGCCCTGAACATAGCCCTCGCGAACGGCGGCATCGCCCAGCATCGCGCCCTGGTTGCGCATATTGATGAGCTTTTTGGACTCCTCGTCATAGGACAGGCTCTTCATGCCCACCGACTGGATGGCCATGCCCCGCTCCCGGGTCCAGTCCTCGTCCAGCACCTGACCCATGTACTTGGCCAGCTCCATGGCCTTGGAGGTCACATGGGAGATCCGGATGCCGTCCACCGACATCTGGTTGAGGGCGGTCTGAAGGGCAGTGAGGAACTCGGACAGGTAGGTTTCCTGGATGTCCTTAAAGTCCACCCGGTCCCGGTTCTTGGGAACAACCTCGCTGTAAAACTTCAGCGGGTCGACAATCTTAATGGAGTAGTAGCCGTAGGCCCGCAGAAACAGCTCGGCATTGTAGAAGCTGTCAAAGTAGTTGACCGGGTTGGGCGTGCCAAAGGGGATGTTCTTGATCTCCTGAAGGTTTAAAAACCAGACCTTCTGCTGGTAGGGGGTGACGCCGCCAAAGCGAATCCGGTCGAAGCTCTCAGAGAGCGCATCCCCGAAGGAGCCGCTGAACATGGAGGGGGCACTGCTGTTCTTGACCTCATAGTAGCCCGGCTCTGCCGAGTAGTCCACCACCCGGCCGCCGTCGGTAAGGAGCATGAACTGGTTTTCCCCTACATGGATGATGGAACCGTTGTTGATGACATTGGCGGTTCCCTTGGTGTTGCTGCTGCGGCGGTCACCCTGCCGCACCGTCACACCGGCGCAGAAGACAGTTTCGTCGCTCATGTTGTCGGCTTCGATGACTTCCAGCCACTGGTCTGCCAGACCGCCGCCCACGGCGGACATGGCTGCCTTGATGATACCCATAGATTTTCTCTCCTTTTATCCATTGCAGGCGCAGGGCCTGCTGCCGTATTTGCGAAAACAACAGGGAAAGGGCGGCATTTTCGCAGCCCTTTCCGGACGTTCAGTGATATTATACCAGATTCTCACCAAAAGCACAAGAAAAAAGGAGAAAATTTTGGGCGTTTCTGAGGAACAGCGGTCCTACCCCCTCTTCCCCTGGATCAGCAGGGCCGCCGCCTCGGCAAAGCCCCGGCCGCCCCGTTCACTGGTGATGTACCCGGGCAGGTGGGCCATGGTGGGTGCAAAGGGAGCGAGGTTTGCCACCCCGACACTCAGCGGGAAGTGGGCAAACATCGGCTCATCGTTTGGGGAGTCGCCGAAAAAGATGACCCGCTTTTCCGGCTCCTCCTCCCCCAGAATCTCCTTTAAAAAGAGCAGCGCCATGGAAAGCTTGTCGTAATCCCCGAACCAGGTGTTCACATGGATGGAGCTCACCTTAGCCACAGCGCCCATGGACTCGCAGATGGCCTTGATTCTCCCGGCGTCCTCCAGAGAGAGCTTCGGCTCGTCCTCGGCAAAGTCGATGGCAAGATCGCAGACCCGGTAGGGCTGGTCGGCTGCCACCCGGCAGCCCGGCACCCCGGAAAGACAGGCGT
The DNA here is from genome assembly GCA_944387515.1 of uncultured Clostridia bacterium. Lineage (GTDB taxonomy): Bacteria > Bacillota > Clostridia > Oscillospirales > Ruminococcaceae > Faecivivens. The sequence continues at coordinate 3,890 of CALXFL010000066.1, read as the reverse complement.
CCCGAATCTCGGAAAGCCGGTCGGAAAGCCGCTCCTTCGGCACCGACGGATGGAAAAACCGGGTGGGATGGCCGCCCTTCCAGTAATCGGCAAAGGCGCCGTTCTCCCCCACCACGCCTATCACTGGCCACTGGCGGAGAATCAGGTCACACCATCCCGCCGGGCGTCCGGTGACCGGAATCACCTGGAATCCGGCGTCCTGGAGGTCCCACAGGGCCTGATAGGCCTCAGGACGGAGCTTACCCTCGTCGGTGATGGTGTCGTCGATGTCGTGGAGGACGTAGCGGATCTCTTTAATCTCCTCCGCCGTCAGCTCGCTGATGGGTCTCACCGGGCGGACACCTCCTTTCCAGCCACGACGCCGATACCGGTGCCGCAGAGGTCCTCCATCACCACCTGGCCCAGCGCCACCGGTGCCGCCACGGTCAGCTTCCGTAGCACCTTCATGGCGTCAAAGAGCAGCTCCTTAGGGATGGGGGCAGCGGTCTTCACCGATACCAGGGGCTGGGTGCCGCCGGACACTCGAACGGTGGTGGTCAGGGTGCGGGTGGGGGCGGTGCATTCAGCGATGCCGTAGGCCTCGCCCCGCTTGCAGGTGTTGCCGGTAACCCGGGTCACCTTGCCGTCTTCCAGCTCCACCTCCAGCTGGCAGCCCATGGGGCAGACAATACAGGTCAGATTCCGTTTCATTTGCTCTCTCCTTCCAGCGAAAGCCCCACGGTCAGGGGGCCGTCCAGTCCCTCCAGCAGGGACTTCTTCAGCACCAGGGACTCCATCTCTCCCGGCACCAGCCGGGGCCGCTTGCGGCTGAAAATCAGCTTTTCCCCGCAGCGGACCTCCACCGTTGCCTTGTCGTAGATGGCCCCCACCCGGAAGTAGAGCCGCAGGTCATCCTTAAGGGGCAGCCGCAGCTGCTGAGGCACCAGATACCGCACCCCGTCTTTGGGGATAAGGGAGACGCTCTCTCCCGACAGCGACTCGCCCCGGAGCCAGGCAGCGGCGCTCTCACCGGCCAGAGCGGCCTCCTCCGACACATAGTCCACCAGGTCGTGGACGTGGAGGACGTTGCCGCAGGCAAAGACGCCGGGACACCCGGTCTGGCGGTACTGGTCCACCACCGCGCCCGAGGTCACCGGATCCAGCGGGATACCGGCGGCGGTGGTCAGCTCGTTTTCAGGAATCAGGCCGCAGGAGAGCAGCACGGTATCACAGGGGATCTCCTGCCGGGTCTCGGGGATGGGGCGGCGGTTTTCATCCACTTGGGCGATGGTCACGCCGGTGACCCGCTCCTTGCCGTGGATCTCCACAATGGTGTGGGAGAGGAGCAGCGGGATGCCGAAGTCCTCGAGACACTGGACGATGTTGCGGTTCAGGCCGCCCGAGTAGGGCATCAGCTCACAGACCGCCTCCACCTTGGCCCCTTCCAGCGTCATCCGCCGGGCCATGATGAGGCCGATATCCCCCGACCCCAGAATGACCACCCGGCGGCCGGGCAGATACCCCTTGATGTTGACAAACTTCTGGGCAGCGCCTGCAGTGTAGATACCGGCAGGACGGGTACCGGGAATGTTCAAAGCACCCCGGCTCCGCTCCCGGCAGCCCATGGCCAGGATGACGGCCTTGGCCTTCAGCTCCAGCATCCCGCCGCTGCTTACCGCCGTCACCAGCTTGCTGCCGTCGGGCAGGGGCTGCAAATCCAGCACCATGGTTTCCAGCTGAACGGGAATCTCTCTCTTTTTCACCTCGTCGATGTACCGGGCAGCGTACTCCGGGCCGGTCAGCTCCTCGCCGAAGCGATGGAGGCCGAAGCCGTTGTGGATGCACTGCTCGAGAATGCCGCCGGCCTGCTGCTCCCGGTCCAGGATGAGCAGGCTGCGGACCCCGGCGTCATAGGCCGAGACGGCGGCTGCAAGCCCGGCAGGGCCGCCGCCGATGATGACCAGATCCAGTTCCTTCATGCCTTTTCCTCCTCTGTCTCGCCCAGCGGGCCGGCCAGCATCCGGGAGCCGCCGCCCATCTTGGTCACCTGTTCCATGGGGATGCCCAGCTCACGGGCCAGGATCTCCACCACCTGGGGGCCGCAGAAGCCCCCCTGACAGCGGCCCATGCCGCTGCGGGTCCGCCGCTTGATGCCATCCACATCCCGGGCCGGGGGATTCTGATGGATAGCCGCCACGATCTCCCCTTCGGTCACCGTCTCACACCGGCAGACCACCCGGCCATACCGGGGATCCTGCTGGATCAGCGCAGCCCGGGCGGCATTGTCCATCCGGCGGAAGACCGGCGAATGGGGCCGCACTGGCTGAAAATCGGGATTAGGGGTCAGGGGGCAGCCCATCTCCCCCAGCAGCCGCACGGCCTCCTCAGCCAGGGCGGGTGCCGCCGACAGGCCCGGAGACTCGATGCCCGCCAGATGGAGGGCGTGGTTTTCCGCCCGGAGGACGAAGTCGTGGCCGTCCTCACAAGCCCGCAGTCCCGCAAAGCTGGTGATGACCGACCGCAGCGCCACCGACGGCACCGATCTGGAAGCCAGCTTCGCCACCTGCGCCAGCCCTTCGGCAGTGGAGGACAGGTCCTCCTTGTCGGCCAGGTCCACCGAGGTGGGGCCCAGCAGCAGGTTGCCGTCCACGGTGGGGGTTACCAGCACGCCCTTTCCCATGACAGACGGGGTTTGGAACAGGGTGTGGGAGACGGTGCGGCCCTCCTTCCGGTCCAGCAGCAGGTATTCGCCCCGGCGGGGGTGGATGTGAAGAGACTCGTCCCCCATCAGCGCCGCCACCTGGTCGGCGTAGAGTCCGGCGGCGTTGACCACAAACCGGGCATCCAGCGTCCGGCCGTCCCGGGCTGACAGACGCCAGCCTTCAGCTGTCCGCTCTGCCCCCGTCACCTCAAAGCCGGTGAGCAGCGCCGCACCGTTGTCCATGGCGTTGCCACAGGCGGCAATCGTCAGCTCGTAGGGACAGACAATCCCCCCGGTGGGCGCCAGCAGCGCCGCCGTCACATCAGGGGAAAGGGCGGGCTCGGTTTCCCTCGCCTGGTCACCGGTGAGGATGCAAAGCCCCGGCACACCGTTTTTCTGCCCTCTCTCATAAAGCTCCTGAATCTTCTCCTCGTCCTCGGGGCCAAAGGCCAGCACCATCGAGCCATTGCGCTGAAACGGCACGCCCAGCTCATGGGCTGTCTCCTCCATCATCGCATTGCCCCGGACATTGAAGAGGGCCTTGTTGCTGCCCTCGGGCGCGTCAAATCCGGCATGGACAATGGCGCTGTTGGCCTTGGACGTGCCCATGGCCACATCCTCCGCCCGCTCCAGCACCGCTACCGACAGCTGGTACCGGGTCAGTGCCCGGGCGGTGAGACTGCCCACTACACCGGCGCCGATGACTGCTACATCATACATAAAATCCCTCCTGAACGAAAAAAGGCCACACAAAACCAGGCCTCTCAAAGGCCGGTGCTGTGTGACTCCCATTCTCCGCACATATTTACTTTTCGTTAACAGTGTAGCAGAAAGAAGTGGGAATGTCAAGGCGAGACTTCAGAAATTATTCACAAAACTTCCCGCAGAGACGCTTGCAAACCAGCTGTTTCCATGGTACATTGATAGAAAAGCACGAGAAAAACCGAACCAAAAGGAGGAACTGCCATGAAAGCAAGGCGCGTCAGCCTGATGATGGCTGCCATCGGGGCAGCGTTGGTTCTCGGTGCCGGAGCAGCGGCCTGCTGCTATGCCTGCGGGGTGGCCAATCCCCTGGCGGCGGCTGGCGGGCTGTTTCAGGTGACCTGCACCGGCGCCGGTTATGCAAAGGTTCAGGACTATCCCCAGGTGATGGTGGCAAAACCCGGTACCTCCCTCACCGATTACATGGCGGCGGAAGGCTACCACGAGG
>CALXFL010000065.1 GCA_944387515.1 uncultured Clostridia bacterium | reverse complement strand
TTTTCTGTATTCTTGACCAGCATTTTTCATCACCCCACACCATTATACCTCATTTTCTTCCGTCATACCAGAAAAAGACCACCTTTCGGTGACCTTTTTCGACAGCCTGCCGGCGTCACTTCAAGGTGACGCCGGTTCTTTTATTCCCCACTGGTAATCATCGAAATGCCCATTTCCAGGGATTCCTTGGGGATAGCCCCCTCCGCATAGGCCACCAGCTTTCCCTCTCCGTTGAGAAAACAGGTGGTGGGCAGCGAATAGATGCCCCAGCTGGCGGCGGCATCCTGCTTCACGTCATAGTAGACCGGAAAATCATACCCCTGCTCGGCGAGCCAGGCGGCGGCTGTTTCCCGGGTCTCCCGGCCGCCATCGGTCATGTTAATCATCACAAAGGAGATTTCCTCTCCCCGCTCCTGCCAGACCTCGTAGAACTCCGGCATCTCATTCTGACAGGGGCCGCACCAGCTGGCCCAGAAATTGAGAACCATGGGCCGTCCGTCGATCAGATCGGCAAAGTCCACTTCCTCTCCATCGGCGTTTTCCACCGTAAAGCCGGGCATTTCCAGCGGTTCGGGGGTACTGCTGCCGGATTCCTCGCCGGATGCGGTGCTTTCCGGCTGGGAAGTGGAAGACGAGGCGCCGCTGTCCGGCACCGGCTGAAGATTGGGGCTGATCATCCCATTGGTCAAGAACCGATAGGCCACTGCCGCCACCCCAATGACTGCCGCCAGACCCACCACCAGCAGCAAGGAAGACAGTTTCTTGTTCATCGCATCTCCTCCTTATGAGGCCAGCAGGCCCAGCAAACGGCCCATCAGGCCGGTCATCATGGCCAGACCTACCAGCACCAGAAAGCCGCCGCAGATCCGGTTGATGATGGTGTAGTGGGCCTTAATCCACAGAAAGGCCCCTGCCAGCCGCTGAAGCAGCAGTGCACTCAGCAGGAAGGGCAGTCCCAGTCCCAGCGAATAGCAGAGCAGCATTACCACGCCCTGCACCACCGACCCGCTCTGAGAGGCGAGCATCAGCGCCGAACCGAGGAAAGCGCCCACACAGGGCGTCCAGCCCAGGGAAAAGACCACGCCGAACACTACCGCAGAGAAAAAGCCCAGCTCCCGGCTTCCGGCCCGGCTGCCCCGTCCGAAGGCAAAGAGATTCACCGGCAGCAAGCCGAGGAAATGCAGGCCGAAGAGCACCACCAGGCCGCCGGTCACCAGGTTGACGGCGGTGGGATGGCTGCGGAGCAGCTGGCCCAAAGTCCCGGCAAAGGCACCCATAGCCACAAAAACCAGGGTAAAGCCCAGAATAAAGCCCAGGGCGTTCCGGAGCGTCCGGCCCAGGGATTCCTCCGGACGGTTACCCCCAGCAAAATACCCCAGGTAGACCGGCAGCATGGGGAGCAGACAGGGGGAAATGAAGGTGATGATACCCTCCAGAAAAGCAATCAGATAGGTCAAGATGTACTCCTTTCAAACAGGAAAGGGCGGCACGGAAGAGCTTCCGCGCCGTCCTCTCTGGGACTTCACTTATTTGACCATCTGCAGAATGGCATCCTTGGGACGGACACCGACGCTGCTGCCGGTGATCTTGCCATCCCGGAAAACCAGCAGGGTGGGGATGCTCATGACCTGGAACTGTCCGGCCAGATCGGGCTCCTCATCCACGTTGATTTTGCAGACCTGGATGCCAGGGTTTTCAGCGGCGATCTGGTCCAGGATGGGAGAGAGCATCTTGCAGGGGCCGCACCAGCTGGCCCAGAAATCCACCAGCACCGGCTGGGTCTTGGAAGCTTCCAGTACGTCGTTTACGAAGGTGTCCTTGGTAACATGTTTCAACATAGGTCATTCTCCTTTTTATAGTGGTTTGAAGGTTCGTTGGTTGTATCAGATGCGAAGCGTTTTTTCCGTTTCGCTCTTTCTGTCTTTATTATACCCGGACTTTCCGGTTTTTTCTGTAACTCAGTCACATCAGCGGGATTTTCCGGCCTTTGCCTTGCAGATCAGTTGGGTCATGGCGCCCATGGGGCAGTAGACACACCAGGAGCGGGGCTTGAAGAGAATCATCGTCACCAGACCAAGCACAGTGGAGGTGAGCATGACGCTGTAGAAGCCGAAGGCAAACTGCGCCACCCAACCGGGCACATTGGTCAGGTGATGGGCCCACTGCCAGGGCAGGCGAATGGTCCAGAGCAGCGTCACCACCTGCTTCAGGTCCTGCGCTCCAGAGGCCACCAGCCAGGTGGTGTAGAGCATCCCGAAAAACATGGCAAAGAAGAAAATCAGAAAGCCGTACCGGAACCACTTGGATTTGAGAAACCGGGGCACTTCCTTCCGGCGGGAAAGGCCCAGTCCGCCCAGCAGCTCAAAGAGCTGTCCCCGGCCGCAGTAGCGGTTGCAGTAACTTTTGTTTCCTCCGATGAGGGCGATGCCCAGCGGTACCAGAAAGCAGATCATCCCCAACCAGGCAAACAGAATGTTGACAAAGCCCAGCAGCAGATAGAGGGCAGAAGCGATCCAGAGATAGTCGTACCAGCGGCGGGCCGTTTTCTTTTTCTGACTCATGGCTGCACCTCCACCGAAATCACCGAAGCGGGACAGGCATTGGCACAGCGGCCGCATCCCACACAACGCTCCGACACCACAGCCCAACGGCCCCGGTCAATCTGAATGGCCCCCAGGGGGCAGACCTTGACACAGCAGCCACAGGCGACACAGTGGTCTTTCTCCACCACAGCTTTTTTTCTTTGTACCGGCATAGGATTTCCTCCTTATGGCGTTTTCTCCTATCCTACCAGAAAACGATTCTGCTTTCCGTGACCAGGTCACCAAAGCCGGTTCTCCACTTCCTGCCGGGTGGGAATCGAGGAGGAAGCGCCCGGTTGGGAGACGGCCATTGCCGCTGCCCGGGCTGCCAGCAGCAGGGCTTCGGGAATGGTCTGCCCGCCGGTGAACGCCGCCAGGAAATAGCCGGTGAAGGTGTCGCCGGCAGCGGTGGTATCCACTGTTTTCACCCGAATGGCCGGCTGGAAATGCCGCTCCTCTCCGGTGAGGCAGACGGCACCCTCCGCGCCCAGGGTCAGCAGAATGTTGGCCCGAGGATACCGCCGCCGCAGGGCGTCCGGCATGGCGGCAATCTCCGTCTCCCCCGAAAGGGCAGCGCCCTCCACCTCATTGAGAATCAGCCAATCCACCATGGACAGGTCAGCCTCCGGCAGATCCCCGCAGGGCGAAGGATTGAGCGCCACTGTCATGCCCCGCTCCGATGCCAGGGACAGTATGAGCGGCAGACCGCTCATCTCGTTCTGAGCCAGCAGCAAGTCCCCGGGGCCAAAATCGGCCAGCACCCGGCGGATCATCGGCTCATCCACCAGCTGATTGGCGCCGCCGCAGATGAGGATGGCGTTCTGTCCGCTGTCCTCCACCTGGATGATGGCGTGGCCGGTGCGGCCGGGCCGTCTTTCCAGATAGCGGCAGTCTACCCCGCTCTCCCGGGCAAGGTCCACCAGAAAGTCGCCGTCCTCCCCCACCAGTCCCGCATGGAACACCGGCGCACCGGCCCGGGCCAGGGCAATGGACTGGTTGAGGCCCTTTCCTCCGGGAAAGACCTGCATCTCCCGAGCCGAAAGGGTTTCAGCTGGAGCGGTGATGTGGGGCACCTGATAGACATAGTCGCAGTTGAGGGAACCGAAATTGAGAATCCGCATATATAATCCTCCCTGTTACAGTATCGTGAGTTCCAGATCCGGCAGCAGCTTATCCCGGAAGATGGGCAGCCAGGTCACCTCTGCCGGCTCAAACCGAAGGGAGGAGCAGGCGCCATGGACGGTGGGAGCCGGCTGCCCGACCATAACAGCTATGGGCCCATCCGCCCCGCCGATGATGCCGAAGCAGGCAGCCGAAACGGCCTCCGGTGCCCCGGGGACCGGAGGCTCCTTCCGACGGGGCGGGTCGCCGTTTTCCCGGTCCTGAATCCGGAAGGCGTCGGACGCCAGGTCCGGCTCCAGCGTGTAGGTCATGGCTGTCAGACAGCGCGGGTACTCCATGCCGGGGTCGGAGAAGATGCCCTCCTCCAGTTGCTGTTCCTCCACCTCTGCGGCCGTCAGGGTGTACGCCTGCCCCGTCACCGGATGGCAAAGGGAAACCGGCTGTCCTACCGCCGGAGTGACAAAGGGAGTGCCGAGACTTTCGAAAGGTTCCCGCTCCAAACGGAGCCCAAGAGAACGGAGAACCGGCGGCTTTTTGGTGATCCAGGGGAAGCGCCACCGGTGAAAAGACCAGCACCGGGTGGGATCCAGCTGATAATGACGAATCCATGCGAGGCTATCCCGGTCCTGCCGTTCTCCCTCTGGCAGGCAGCTCTCTGCGAGCCAGATCATGCCGCAGCCGCTGCTGGCGGACAGTTTCTTTCCGTTCAGCCAGAGAACGGGGCGAAATTCCACATGGAGCGGATTCTGCTGCTGGATAGTCCTGATCTCCATATGGGAGAGTGTGCGTTCATCCGCGCCCTGGTAATAGCTGAGGAAGGCGGCCACACTGTCCGGTTCCACCTCCACGCAGAAGTCCACCACCAGCCCCTTGCCGCAGCGGTAAATCGACGGCAGATACCAGCGCTCTTCCCCCCAGGAAAAGGTACGGTTCACCGGGATTTCCCGACCGTTCCGGCCAGAGCTCTCCTCCCAGGTGACCCGCCAGAAAGAAACAGGCTCCTCCGGCTCTGAATCGTCCGCAGCTCCAGGATTCATGTCGGGGTCCTCATAGTCCTCCGACCAGGGAATCCGGCTATAATCGAAAGACTGCTGAAGTGCCTTCAGATATCCATAGGGATCCACCACAGGCTCGATACCCAGCTTCTCCTGAAGGAGAGCAAACAGTGCCTGCTGTTCCTCACTGGCGGGATTTTCCTGAAGGTAGGCATCAAACTGCGCCCGGTCCCAGCCCCAGGCCTGTTCCAGGGCGTCCAGACTGCCGCAGGCCATCAGCATTCCCAGAAGACCTGCAAAATCCTTCGCAATAGGGTGAACATACTCCCCCGGCAGGTTCATCGGGCTGACGGCAAACACCATCTCCCCGAAGCCCCGGACAAAGCAGTAATGTATGCCGTCCACCCCGGCCCAGCCAATGATCCGGGCGCCTTTTGGCGTGCAGAAATACGAAATATCCTCCCCGGTTTCCAGCCCGAGAAACCGAACTTCCGGAATCTCTGTATCCCGGCACAGCTTCTGAAAATCCTGATAATCGTTCATCGCGGCACTTCCTTTCCCTTTTCCCTTCATCATACCGGAAAAATATGAAAAAATCCAGCAGAAAAAGCAAAGGCCGCCGGGTTACCAGCGGCCCTTGCTTCTTTGCGGAAATAGTATTTCCGCGCCCAGAAGGTTATGCTTTTTCTCTGTGGGAGGTTCAATCGTGGTCTTTCTCTGCCTTGCGGATGCTGCCGTCAGCGGCGATTTCGTACTCGTACTCCATGCCGCCAGCCTTGAATTCCACCTCATAATGGCCGTCGTCGTCCCATTCGTTCTTCTCCACACGGGCGTCAGCTTTGGCGACACCAGCATGGTTCAGGGCGATGGTCAGGGCTTCATCGGCGGTGATGGTGGATGTGCTGCCGGTACTGCTGGAGGTTCCAGCGGGAACATAGTCGTCATCCCGGTCCTGCTGAGATTTCCGGATGCTGCCGTCAGTGGCGATCTCGTAGTCGTACTCCACACCAGCGGACTTGAACTCGATGTCGTAGTGGCCATCGTCCCACTCGGTTTTCTCAATATAGGCATCGGCCTTGGCAACTCCGGCGTGTTTGAGGGCGATAGTCAGCGCCTCATCAGCAGTGATGGTGGAGGTGCTGGCAGTGCTGCTGGTGGAAGTGCCAGTGGAAGTACCGGTAGAAGTTCCCGCGGGGACATAGTCGTCGTCCCGATCCTTTTCGGATTTCCGGATGCTGCCATCAGCGGCAATTTCGTAGTCGTACTCCACACCGGCAGACTTGAACTCGATGTCGTAGTGGCCATCGTCCCACTCGGTTTTCTCGATATAGGCGTCGGCTTTGGCAACTCCGGCATGCTTGAGGGCGATATTCAGTGCCTCGTCGGCAGTGATGGTGGACGTGCTGCCGGTATTCCCGGTGCTGCCGCTGTTTCCAGTGTTACCGGTGCTGCCGGTATTGCCCGGGAAATCGTCATCGACTTCCTTCTCAAAGTTTACAACCTTGCCGGTGGTCATTCCGATTTCATACTCATATTCCACACCAGCGGCCTTGAACTCCACTTCATAGACACCGTCGTCATAGTCCAGCTTGACCTTCCGTCCAACAATGTCTGCTTCGGAAACACCGGCGTGCTGAAGGGCTGCCTTGAGCGCTGCATCGCTGGTAATCAGGTCTCCGGACACCTGTCCGGTGGTGCCGGGGCGGGTATTCTGCTGCGGTTCCCGGTGGTTTTCCAGGATCTCCCCGGTGCTGGCGTCGATCTTGTAGTCATAGTCTGCATCGGCAGATTCAAAATCCACCTCATAGACAAAGCGCTGGTAATAGAGGCTGTATTTGTAATCCAGATCCAGATCCCAGATCTGTTCCAGGGTGAGGCCCGCATCCTTCAGGGCTGCATCCCGGGCTGCTGCTGCATCCAGGCTGGCGCCGCTGTCGGTGACGCCGGCGGGCAGGGTATCCTTTTCCTGCTCCAGAATCTGCCCGGTCACAGCGTCAATCTCATAATCATAGAGGTAATTGCCGCTGGCAAACTTCACATCATAGGTCATCCGGCCGCTGTCCCAGTCCAGCTCCACAGTCAGGCCGCTTGTGTCCTTTTCGGCAAGGCCGGCGTGCTGAAGTGCCGCCTCCTTGGCCTTGTTGACCCCGATATAGGCTGCATCACTGGTGGTACCGGTGGTGGTGAAGGTATTGCTGCCGGTGGACAGCAGGCTCAGCTCGTTGATGGACAGGCCGGCCAGCTCAGAAAAGGTGAGGGCAGGGCGCTGCGCCATCACCGACTGGATCATGGCAGCCTTGCCGGCGGAGATGTTCTCCGACTGGGCCAGCTGCTTTAAGTCATCGTCGCTGTTCATCAGCTGGCTGATGACGGCGCCATGGATGGCACTGGCGTTGAGAATCTCGTTGATCTCGTCGGTGAGCTGACGGGTCATCTCCTCCCCTTTCTGGGTATCCTTATTCTCCACCGAAACCAGAATGGCGTTGGAGAGCTCGTCAATATATCCATTTTGAAGCATCGAACCGATAACGGCGTTGACGGCCACCCGGATATCGGTGCCCTTCAGGTCCATGCCGTCCAGAATGGCCTCCGCATCGGTATTGAGGGGCTGGGCAGAGACAACCTTTTCTCTGGCATTGACCTGCATTTCAATGCTGGGATTCACGTCCAGGGAAACCACAGCTTCCACCTGGCCGCTGGTGAGAATCCGGCTGGCGGTAAAGATGCCGGCGCCTAGAATCAGCGCAGCGGCGGTGCCAAGGGCGAGGGTACGGATCAGGGTTTTATGGGATTTGGGCTGCTTGGTCATATCGGTCATATCAATCACGGTTCCTTCCGAAGAAATACGGCTGGAAATGGCCTCCCAACTGTCGGGAACGGTATGATTGACAGCGTTTCTGATCTTCTCCCCAATTTCTCTGTCGTTCATTCATTCCACCTCCAGCATGGTTCTGAGCTTTTTCATAGCCCGGTGATATTTGGAAAGGACAGTCGGCAGCGGACGCTGAAGCAAAGCAGCGATCTCCCGGTGCTTGAAACCGGACACCGCATGGAGCACCACAATCTGGCGCTCCTCATCAGAGAGGTTCTGAAGCAGGGCCAGCAGGGTGAGGCGGTCCTCCACCCCCTGGGCATTGTCAGGCAGGCTGAACTGCTCCCACTGGAATTCTTCCGGATCGGCCCGGCGTCCCCGCTCCCGCAGCTTCATCATGGCAAGATTACGGGTGATGGTGAGGATCCAGGCCAGCGGCCTGCCCTGGGGCTGGTAGCGCCCGGCAGCGCCGTGGATACGGATATAGGTTTCCTGCAGGACATCCTCTGCGTCCTGTACACTTTTCAGAATGGACAGGGCAAAACCGTATACACTTCCCCGGGTCTCCTCATAGAGTGCCCGGAGCCCTTCCGGATCCCCAGCGGCGATCCGGGAGAGGTCATGCTCCAGCCGCTGCGCCTGCAGCTGGTGATCCTGCTCAGTCGTTGACGTCAAACGAAAGGAATTCATGTTTTTTCTCCCGTCCTGTGACAGTACCTCACCGGTGCTGTCATCAGAATAATGCAGCAGTCATGCTGTTTATTGCAGATTGCAAAAAAATTTTTTGCCCCGCTGAAAAGGGGCTTTCCGGTAGAACCGGTTGTCACACAGATGACAATTTTCAGGGATTCATCCCTACGATACCAGCATACAGTATAGCACAAAATTTCTTTTGTCACAACCATCTGCCGCAGAGACAAGGCCTGGCCGGATGTTTTGGAAATCTTATTCCAGATAAAACTTCTGAAAAATCCCCCTGATTCCCCTTGAAAAACGGGTAAAAATATACTATACTATAATATATCTTCCAGCACTGTGACAGAGCACTCTATCACCGGCTGGTCTTTGTCTTTTGACGGAGCTCTGCCGGAGATCAGCCCCGTAGCCTGCCGGAAGGAATCTTGACGACTAAAAGGAGGACGGCTATGGAGCGGATCACCCATTCTTCCGCCGAAACCGAGGCACTGGCCCGGGAGCTGGCAAAAGCCCTGCGGCCGGGGGATGTACTGGCCTTCCGGGGCGGACTGGGCGCCGGCAAAACTGCCTTTGTCCGGGGACTGGCACAGGCCATGGCTCCCGATGCGGAGGTATCCAGCCCCACCTTTGCCCTGGTCAACGAATATCAGGGGCAGATTCCCCTCTGGCACTTCGACATGTACCGGATCACCTCCCTGGAGGATGTGGCATCCACCGGATTCTTTGATTATCTGGAAATGGGCGGTGTGCTGGCGGTGGAGTGGAGCGAACATATCGAACCTGCACTGCCGGAAGGCACCATCTTTATCACCATTGGCCGGCCGCCGGAAGGCGGGGAAAATGACCGGATCATCACCATTGACGGGATGGAGGGCAGAATATCATGAAGATGCTTTGTTTTGATACCACTGCAAAAACTGCCGCAGTTGCCATTGTCGAGGAAGGAAAGGTGCTGGCCCAGGCCGCCATCACCACCGGTCTCACACATTCCCAGACTCTGATGCCCCTCTGTGACAGCCTGATGCGTGCCGCAGGAATAACCCTGGATGAAATCGACCTGGTGGCGGTAAGCGCCGGACCCGGTTCCTTTACCGGCCTGCGCATCGGCATCGGCACTGTCAAGGGCCTCTGCCAGGGCAGCAAAAAGCGCTGCGTCGGAGTTTCTACTCTGGAAGCGCTGGCCTGGAATGCTGCGGGCAGCAAAATGGTCATCTGTCCGGTGATGGATGCCCGGTGCAATCAGGTCTACACCGCCCTGTTCCAGGATGACGGAGAGCGTCCCCATCGGGAATGGGAGGACCAGGCTATTTCGATTCCCCAGCTGGAACGCCAGCTGCTGGAACGGAAGGCCGTTACCCTGCTGGTCGGCGATGGCGCCGAACTGGTATGGGCTGCCCTCAAGGACCGGGTGCCGGGCCTCAGACTGGCTACGCCAGCCATCCGGCTGCAAAATGCCGCCAGCGTCGGCTTTGCAGCGCTGGAAAAACTCAAAACCGAAGAGCCCCTTGCTCCTGCCGATCTGATGCCCCGGTATCTGCGGCTGCCCCAGGCGGAAAGAGAACGGCTGGGACGGGGACTGGGACGCTGAGATACATGAAAAAATGGAGGAAATTGCAACATGATCGCTCTTGCCTGCGACCACGGCGGATTTCAGCTGAAAGAGGAAGTCAAAAAACACCTGGATGAGCTGGGACTGCCCTATGAAGACTTTGGCTGCCATGACGGCGAAGCCTGTGACTACCCCGATATGGCAAAACTGGCCTGTGACGCCGTTGTAGACGGCCGCTGTGACCGGGCGCTGCTTTTCTGCGGCACCGGCATCGGCATTTCCATGGCCGCCAATAAAATCAAGGGCATCCGGGCTGCTGCCTGCTCCGACTGGTTCTCTGCCAAGTACACCAGAGCCCACAATGACGCCAACGCCCTCTGTCTGGGCGGCCGGGTCGTGGGTGCCGGTCTCGCTATCGAGCTGGTGGACATCTTTTTGAACACCCCCTTTGAGGGAGGCCGTCACAGCCGCCGGGTAGAAAAGCTGGCTGCATTGGAAAATCTGCGCTGACTAGGATCTGCGCCGACTGATATACGGTGGGGGTACTCCCCCACTATCATCTAGGAGGAATATTATGAGCAACACCATCATCATGGATCATCCGCTGATCAAACACAAGATCTCCCTGCTGCGGGACCGCAACACCAGCTCCAAGGAGTTCAGAGAACTGGTTTCTGAGGT
>CALXFL010000064.1 GCA_944387515.1 uncultured Clostridia bacterium | reverse complement strand
TCGGTGTCATCCTTCCGCACCGGAAAGATCTCGGCGCCGGGCGGAACCTCCCCCGGATCCAGGGAATCCATGTCCCCCAGAATCAGCTGCGGGGTCACCCCCAGCATCCCAGCGTGTCGCAGGCCGCCATCAGCGGCAATCACCAGGTCATCCGGCCGGGGAGACCAGAGCCGGGAAAGGGCTTCGGGCGCCTCCAGTGGCCCGCCTGCCAGAATGACACAGCGGGAACCGGTGAGAGGAGTATCAAAACAAACCGGTTCGGTCATGACTTCTTGCCTCCCTCCCGCTGCCAGTCGGGAATCTGACGGGCGTCCTCATACATGGCGCAGTAGCTCTGGTGGCGGCTTTCGGCGATCTCGCCCCGCTCCACAGCTGCCAGAACGGCACAGCCCTTCTCCTTCAGGTGCGCACAGTCGGCAAACTGACAGTCCTCCTCAAAGGAACTGAATTCCCGGAAGCAGTGGGCCAGCTCCTCCTTGCGGATGGGCACATACTTCTCCAACTCCACCGTGGAAAAACCAGGCGTGTCCGCCACATAGCCGCCCCCGGGAATGGGAAACAGCTCCACATGGCGGGTGGTGTGGCGTCCCCGGCCCAGCTTGTCGCTGATGGCCATAGTGGGGAGGGAAAGACCCGGGAAAAGCCGGTTCATCAGGGTGGACTTGCCAACACCCGAGTTGCCCACAAAGATGCTGGTTTTGCCCCGGAGCACCGAGAGAATCTCCTCAGTGCCCGGCTCCTCCTCGCCGGAGAAGAGCACCCGAAATCCCGCCCGCTCATAGATGCTGGCAAATTCCCGGCCATCCGACAGGTCAGTCTTGGTCATGACCAGTACCGGCTCAATCTGCTTGTATTCACAGACGGCAATGAGCTTGTCCAGCACCAATGGGCTGGGAGCAGGCTGAATCGCCGCCACCACCATCACCGCCAGATCCAGGTTGGCGGCGGGAGGACGAAGCAGTTCATTTTTTCGGGGAAGGATACGGGTGACGGTGTCCTCCTCTACCTCCACCCGGTCCCCCACCAGCGGGGTCATGCCCCGCTTCCGGAAAACGCCTCTGGCCCGGCAGGCCAGGAGCTGGCCGGGGTTCTCCTCCGGCGCTACATAGTAAAAGCCGCTGAGGGCCTTCATAATCAGTCCCTGCGTCAATCGTCTGCCTCCTTTTCTGTCCGAAAAAGCCGGGGAAGCGCACAGCTTCCCCGGCATCTGTCAGGGCTGTCCAGGACCTGCCGGATCAGCCGGGCCTGCCGGCTCCTCGGTAGAGGTGCTGGAATCGCTGCCCGGACCATCAGGGTAGATGGTACCACCCTCACCGCTCTCCTCAGAAGGGAAGCTGTTGTCGTCCGGCGTCTCTCCTCCGAAACCGGGAATGAAGTCCAGATGCTTCTCTACAACGCCCTCATAGTAGCCCTCCACGAGGGTATAGCTGCCAGTATCGAAGTCCACCTCATAGGCGGCATACTTCTGACCATCCAGCGAAACCACCACGGTCTGTTTGCCGTTACCCTCCACGTTAAGAACCGTAGAAGGAGTGGCGGAAGGATTCACCGTGATGCTGCCCGCATCCACGGCGTTGATATACACCACCAGCGTGTAATCCCGTGACTTGGAGCCCACCGGGAAATCCACCTGAATGGACACGGTCTTGAAGTAGCCAGAGCCATTGCTCACCGACAGGGTGACGGTGGCGCCGTCCACTACATAGTCATTGGCGGCCAGCGACTGCTCCACTACAATACCGGGGGCCTCCTCGCTGTCCACTTCCTTGATCTCCACCTTCAGTCCCACAGCTTCCATCCGCTGTACGGCGTCTTCCTGCTCACGGCCTACTACATTGGGCACCTTGGAGGCCACTTCCACCTCTCCACGGCTGATATACAGCACCACCTGGGTGGTCTTCTCCACCTGGGTACCAGAGGGGGGATCGGTCTGGATGACCTGATCGGCGGCAACGCCCTCGGTCACCTGGGTGCGGATGGTGTAATCCAGCCCCATTTCATAGAGCTGCTG
This sequence comes from uncultured Clostridia bacterium, assembly GCA_944387515.1. Taxonomy (GTDB): domain Bacteria; phylum Bacillota; class Clostridia; order Oscillospirales; family Ruminococcaceae; genus Faecivivens. The sequence goes on along the minus strand of CALXFL010000064.1, from coordinate 8,433 downwards.
TTCAGCTGCGCTCACGTCCTTGCCCACCAGATCGGGCACCACCAAAGTGGAAATGCCCTCGCTGACCTTGATCTTGACGGTACGGTCCACCTTGACGGTGGTGCCGGGCTGAACGCTCTGATAGTAAATCTGACCGGCGGGATAGCTGTCGGTCAGCTCCCGCTCCTCCACCACAAAGTTGAACCGCTCATACTCTTCCTGGGTGCGGATGTCCTCATAGACCAGCCCCAGCAGGTTGGGCATGGTGGTTTCGGGCACTTCCTCATCCTGTCCCCAGTAGAAGAAGCCCAGCAGCACCATCAGCGCAGTGATGCAGCAGGCAGCGGCAATGCCGGTGAGAATCAGGATGGTAGGACTTCTCTTGATCACAACAATCTCCTCATCGTCCTCGTCCTCCTCCCGGATGGTCCGGACGGACTGGCCGAATTCCTCAGGGCGGGTTTCCTCCCGCATATACTTGTACTCAAACACAATGGAGGGATTCTGCTTGAAGGCATCAATGGCCAGCAGCATCTCCCGGGCGGACCGGTAGCGAAGGTTTTTGTCCTTCTGCATGGCCTTTTCGGCAATCTCGCAAAGGCCGGTGGGCACGCTGGGATTCACCTCAGAAAGCGGAACCGGCTGGCTGTTGAGATGCTTTTTGGCGATCTCCTCGGGGGTCTCTCCGTCAAAGGGAACCGAACCGGCCAGCATCTCATAAAGCAATACGCCCACCGAATAGATGTCGCTCTTGGCGTCGGATTCCTCTCCGCAGGCCTGCTCGGGACTGATGTAGTGCACCGACCCGATGGCCCGGTTCTGCATTCCCCGGATATCCTCTCTGGCAAACCGGGCGATGCCGAAATCCATTACCTTGATGGAGCCATCCCGCATCAGCATGATGTTCTGGGACTTGATGTCCCGATGCACCACACCGTGCTCATGGGCATGCTGCAAGGCCCGCAGAATCTGAGTGACAAAATGGACGGCATCCTTCCACCGCAGCTGACCCTGGTGGCGGATATACTGATTCAGGGTGATGCCATCGATATATTCCATGACGATATACTGATCAGCGCCGGTAAAGTTCACATCAAACACCTTGACGATGTTGGGGTGGTCCAGCACGGCAATGACCTTGGACTCGTTTCGGAACCGGCGGACAAACTCGTCGTTGGACAGGTACTCCTGCTTTAACAGCTTCACTGCCACCGTTTTGTTTTCCGCCAGGTCGATGGCCTCAAAGACGTTGGCCATTCCGCCGCTTCCAATGAGCTTTTGCAGCTGGTAACGTCCGTTGAGGGTTCTTCCAATATATTCCATTTTGAGGAAATTCCTCCTTTCGTAGCAGGCCAGCGTCAGACTTCAGCAATGACAGCAGTGATGTTGTCATAACCGCCGGCGGCGTTGGCCATCTGGATCAGCCGCTCCACCGCTTCACACGGCGGGAAACGGAACACCACATCGGCGATCTCGTCGTCCTCGCAGACGGTGGTCAGCCCATCAGAACAGAGCAGCAGCCTGTCTCCCGGCTCCACCGGCAGGGTCAGCAGATCCACATTGACGTCCATCCGGGTACCCACCGCCCGGGTGATGACATTCCGCTCCGGATGTACACGGGCCTCATCTGAGGTGATCAGGCCGTGATCCACCAGCTCCTGTACCCGGGAGTGATCGGTGGTCACCTGAGAAAAGCGGCCTCTCCGCAGCAGATAGAGCCGGGAGTCGCCCACATGGGCGACATAGGCCTGCTGGCCGGCGAACAGTACCAGCACCACAGTGGTGCCCATGCCTGTATAGGCCAGTTCCCGCTGAGACAGCCGGTAGATGACGCTGTTGGCGGTGTGAATGGCGCTGAGCATCAGCTGCTGAATCTCCGCCTCCTCCATGGCCATGGTGCCGAAGCCGCTGGCCCGGATTACATCGGTAATATGACGGCGCGCCAGCGCACTGGCCTTGTCTCCGGCCCGGGCACCGCCCATGCCATCGCAGACCAGCGCCATTCCGGCGGCTTCTCCCAGGGCTTCAATGCGGAAGGTATCCTGATTGGTGGACCGAACCATCCCAATATCGGTTTTTCCGGCAATATTCATGTTGCCCCCCCTTTTTTGAAACTCCCCGCCCCTCTGAGGCGGAACCTTTCGATTTGTCTCTGAACAAATGCAGATGCAGCAGAAAACCGTTTTATTCCTGCTTCATGGCCTCCCGGCGCAGCTGACCGCAGGCGGCATTGATGTCAGCGCCCAGGGTGCGGCGGATGGTGGCGTTGATCCCCCGGTCGGTGAGCGCCTTCTGGAAGGCGTAGATCCGCTGACGGGAGCTCTGGTGGTAACCGGCCTCCGCCACATAGTTGACCGGGATCAGGTTGACGTGACAAAGGCTGCCCTTGAGCAGCGCCGCCAGCCGGGCGGCCTCCTCCACGCTGTCATTGACCCCGCTGATAAGAGCGTACTCGTAGGAGATGCGCCGGTGGGTCCGCTGGGTGTAGGCTTCGCAGGCCTTCATCAGCTCCCCGATCTTCCACCGGTGATTCACCGGCATGATGGCATCCCGGGTTTCGTCGTCGGTAGCGTGAAGCGAGATAGACAGGGTAATCTGCAAATCCAGCTCCGCCAGCTGGTAAATCCGGTCCACCAGTCCGCAGGTGGAAAGGGAGATGTGCCGGTGGCTGAGGTTTAAGCCCTCCGGAGTCGACACCAGCCGGAGAAACTGCATCACGTTGTCAAAATTGTCCAGCGGCTCTCCGATGCCCATGAGGACAATACCGGAAATCCGCTCGCCGGTATCCCGGCCTGCCGCATAAACCTGCTCCAGAATCTCGGAAGCCGTCAGATGACGGACAAAGCCGGCCTTGGTGGAGGCACAGAAGCTGCATCCCATCCGGCATCCCACCTGACTGGAGATGCAGAGGCTGTTTCCGTGCTTATAGCGCATCAGCACGCTCTCCAGATGGTTGCCGTCGGCCAGCCGGTAGAGATACTTGATGGTGCCGTCCAGCTGAGAGGTGAGCTTCCGCTCGGTCTCCAGCCGGGTAATGACCGCCTCCTGGCTAAGCTTTTCCCGGAGACTGCCCGGCAGGTTTTTCATCTCGTCAAAGGTGGTCACCTGCTTCTGGTGTAGCCACTGGAACAGCTGGGCCGCCCGGAATTTCTTCTCGCCCATGCCGGTGAGCAGCTCTTCCAGCTCCGGAATGGTCATGGATTTGATGTCAATCAAGAAATACGCCTCCGTTCAGGCTTTGGTAAGTCACTTTCCGGCAGTCCTGCCCACCGGAAAGTCATATGGAGGGAACGCCCGGTGATTGTAGCACGAAACACTCTGTTTGAATGAGAAATATTCCGAAACGGGCGTTCCCAGGGGGCCGTCAGGCGGTCTGCCCGCCCTCCGGCCATGTCAGGGGGAGCAACGCTCCCCTCAGCGCATTTATCCCCGGCGCTGAAAACGGGCGATGAAAAAGCCGTCATAGCCTTCCATCGGAGTCAGAGTGGTCATATGTCCAGCCCGGCCGAGGTTTTCCGGCAGGGGCGCCGCCGCCCAATCGGGATGCCGGTGGAGGAAATCCCGGGCGATCTCCTCGTTTTCCCCCGGGTTGAGGGTACAGGTGGAGTAAACCAGGATGCCCCCCTGCCGCACATACCGGGCGGCATTGTCCAGAATGGCCCGCTGGATGGGCGGAAGGGTCTGAAGCTCCTCCGGGGTCTTGTGGCGGATCTCCGGCTTGCGCCGGATGACGCCCAACCCGGAGCAGGGCACGTCGCAGAGTACCCGGTCGGCTTCGCCGAGACCGGCGTCAAACCGGGCGGCGTCGCCGGTGCGGGCCTCGATACAATGGATGCCCAGACGCTCCGCACCGCTGTGGATCAGCCCCACCCGGTGGTCGTAAAGGTCAAAGGAGAGCAGTTCTCCCCGGTCTTCCATCCGCTGGGCCATGGTAAAGCTCTTGGAGCCGGGTGCGGCACAGAGATCGTAGATCCGCTCGCCCGGCTGGGGATCCACCGCTGCTGCACAGAGCTGGGAGGCGGTATCCTGGGGATAGCAGAGCCCCTGCTTGAAGAGATCCAGCGCGCCTACGCTTCCCAAGCCCTCCAGCGTTAGGCAGTCAGGCAGAATGGGGTGAGCAGTGACCCGGATCCCCCGGGCCAGCAACTCCTCTGTCAGCGCCTGGGTGGAGGTCTTCAGGGTGTTGACCCGCAGCTGAAGGGGCGGACGCCCCAAACAGGCCGCTGCCAGGGCCACCGCCTGTTCCTGTCCGTAGGCCTTTTCCCAAACTTCCAGAATCCACCGGGGCATGGAGTAGCGGAATTCCGCCTGAGCCAGGGCGTCGCCCTTTGGCTCCGGCAGGGGGCCTCCTGACCGGAGAAACCCCCGCAGTACCCCGTTGACCATTCCAGCAGCACTCTTACACCGGGAACGGCGCACCAGCGACACACTCTCATTGACCGCCGCCGCATTGGGGATGCCGTCCATCCAGAGAATCTGGTAAAGTCCCAACTCCAACGCCACCAGCACGGGTGTATCCAGCTTGGCGAGAGGACGGGAGAGCAGCGGGGCCAGGGTACGGTCCAACGTGATTTTCCGTTCCAGCACCCCGTAAAAGAGAGCCGCCGCCAGCTGACGTTCCCGATGATCGGGCAGCTGGCGCAGCGCCTGATCCAGCACCAGGTTGGACCAGGCCCCATCCTCCTTCATCCGGATCAGACAGCGGAAGGCGGTCTCCCGCCCGGTAGCCGCCATCAGTCGCTCCTCCTGCGCATGGCCAGCAGCCGCAACAGGTTGACCAATGCAGTGAGCAGCGCCGCCAGATAGGTGAGGGCCGCCGCTGTCAGCACCTTCCGGGCGCCGGAAAGCTCATCGCCCTCCAGCAGATGATGGTCCCGCAGGGTTCGCATGGCCCGGGCGCTGGCGTTGAACTCCACCGGCAGGGTGATCAGCTGGAAGAAGACCACAGCACTGAACAGCAGGATACCGATGTCCACCAGCATGGGAAAGCTGAAGATCACGCCCAGCACCGCCAGCGGAATGGCCAAAGAAGAGCCGATCCGGGTCAGCGGAATCACCGCACTGCGGATGCGGATAGGAAAATACCCCACATCGTGCTGGACGGCATGACCACATTCATGGGCCGCCACGCCAATGGCGCCCACCGAGGTGGAGTCATAGGTGCTGTCGGACAGCCGCACCACCCCAGCGGAGGGATCAAAGTGGTCGGTCAGGCTGCCGGACACCCGCTCGATGCGGATGTGAGCCAGGCCGTTGTCGTTGAGAATCTGCCGGGCCACCTGGGCACCGGTGAGTCCCCGGCGGTTGTAAACCTTGTTATAGCGGCTGTAGGTGGCCTTGACGTTCCAAGAAGCCGCCAGCGAAATCAGCAGCGCTGCCAGCGCCAGCCACAGGGAAAGACTGTCTCCGTAATAGTAATAAGGCAATGAGAAAACCTCCTTGCAGAGAGATAGAAAGAAATTTTATCCTGTCGGGAAAATCATGTTCCTTCTCAGACTGTCCCCAGCTTTTCGCCGGCTTTGACCGGGTGTCCCCGGAGGAAATCAGCGGCAGCCATCCGGCGTCCGCCTTCGATCTGTACTTCCAGAAGCTCCACAGCACCCTCGCCGCAGGCCACCACCAGACGGCCATCCTTTAACAGGGTGCCGGGCTCGCCCCGGCCCTCGGCCAGACGGCTGCGGTAAACCTTGAGCCGCCGTCCCTGACAGGTGGTCTGGGCGGCAGGCCAGCTGGAAAGGCCCCGGATCTGGTTGTGGATGGTCCGGGCGTCCTTGGAAAAATCCAGCTGGGAAAGCTCACGGGTGAGCATGGGGGCGTAGGTGGACTGGCTGTTATCCTGGGGGATGGGGGTCAGGGTTCCCGCCTCCAGCGCATCGAGGGTCTCCAGCAGCACCGAAGCGCCCAGCTGGGACAGCCGGTCGTGGAGCTCATCGGCGGTCTCCTCCTCTCCAATGGGAATGGAGGCGGAGAGCAGCATATCGCCGGTGTCCAGGCCTTCGGCCATATACATGGTCGTGACGCCGGTGACGGTCTCACCCTTCAGGATGCTCCACTGGATGGGACCAGCGCCCCGGTACCGGGGCAGCAGGGAGGCGTGAACATTGATGCAGCCTTTGGCGGGCAGATTCAACACCGACAGGGGCAGAATCTTGCCGTAGGCCACCACCACGATCAGGTCAGGCGCACACTCCCTGAGCATTTCCAGCGCCTCCTCCTTCCGGAGGGAGGTGGGCTGGTAAACCGGAATCCCGTGCTCCATTGCCAGCTTCTTGACCGGCGGCGCCACCAGCTTGTAGCCCCGTCCCTGGGGCTTATCCGGCTGGGTGAAGACGCCCGTAACGGTATGGGGGCTGTCCAGCAGAGCCTGCAAACAGGGCACCGCAAAATCCGGCGTTCCCATAAAGACAATCCGCATCCTCAGTCCTCCTTCCGTTTGAGCCGCACCGACAGCTTTTTCCGGGGCCTTTGCTCCTCCGGCTCCAGCATCTGGCTCACCTTGTCCTTGAAGACAATGCCGTCCAGATGGTCGATCTCATGGCAGAAGGCCCGGGCCAGCAGGCCAGTGCCGGTGGCTTCGTACCAGTTGCCGCCCCGGTCCTGTGCCCGGACGGTCACCTGATTAGGCCGGTCCACCAGGCCATACTGACCGGGGAAGGAGAGACAGCCCTCACTGTCCACCTGGCTGCCCGAAGCGCGGATGATTTCGGGGTTGATCAGCTCCATCCGGCCTTCTCCGATGTCGATGACCACCACCCGGCGGAGAATGCCCACCTGCACGCCGGCCAGTCCTACACCCTGCGCCTTGGCCATGGTCTCAGCCATGTCGTCCAGCAGGGTCCAGAGACGCTGATCGAAATTGGTCACGGGGCGGGAAACCTCCCGCAGCATGGGATCTCCCTCATATACCAGTTGACGTAATGCCATACTATCACCTTTCTGTTCCATACCGTTCCCGTTCCTTGCAGAAACAGGAATCCACTATACAATATCCCCATTCATGTCCAGATAAATACTGACACCATAGGGAAGATCCTTTTCTTCCTCTTCCACCACCGAGCGGCGTATCAGCGCCCGGGTGGCGGCGTTGTTGCGGCATTTGAGGACGATCCGTACCCGGTACCGTCCGCTCATCCGGTAAATGGCGGCGGGCGCCGCCCCCAGAATGACCACCGGCTGTCCGGATCCGGTAAAGAGCCGGGCCAACCGGTCCCGGACCACCCGGGCTGCCTCCCAGGTCCGGTCCTCGTCCACCCCAGAAAAGCCCACCACTGCCAGATCGCAGAAGGGCGGCAGCAGCGCCGTCTTCCGGTTCTGAATCTCCTCCTTATAGAAGGCCTCGTAATCCTGCCGGGCGGCATGGATCAGGGCGGGGTGGTCGGGCGTCAGGGTCTGGATACAGGCCACACCCGGCTTTTCAAACCGGCCGCTCCGTCCCACCACCTGGGTCACCAGGGAGAAGGTCTTTTCCGCACAGCGGAAATCTCCCGAATAAAGGTAGTGGTCTGCCCCCAGCACCCCCACCAAAGTGACATTGGGAAAGTTGAGTCCCTTGGCCACCATCTGGGTGCCAATCATAATGTCATATTCCCCGGCGGCAAACTGAGCGAACTTCTCTTCACACGCATACCGGGAAAAGGTGGTATCGGCATCCATCCGGAGGATCCGGGCCTTGGGCAGCTGGGTTTCCACCAACTCCTCCACCTTCTGGGTGCCGCACCCCATCATCCGCAGGTTCTTTCCCCCGCAGGAGGGGCAGGGCTCGCCGGGATGCCGGGTGTAGCCGCAGTAATGGCACATCAGGTAGCCGTTGGCCAGGTGGTAGGTAAGGGCGGTGGAGCAGTTGGGACAGGTCACCGGCTGGCCGCAGTCGGTGCAGATGGGAAAGGAGGCGTACCCCCGCCGGTTGAGCAGCAGAATCGACTGCTCTCCCCGCTCAAAGGTATCCGCCAGCGCCTGGCTGAGATGGTGGCTGATGGTGTTGTAGCGGTAGTGGTTCAGCTCCTCCTCCGCCATGTTCACCATCTCCACCCGGGGCAGTGTGGCGCTGCCATACCGCTCCGACAGGCGGAAAAGGGTATACCGCCCCTTCTGGGCGGCGTAGTAGCTTTCAATGCTGGGCGTCGCCGACGCCAGCAACAGCAGGGACCGATGGTAACCGCTGCGCAGCTTGGCGATGTCCCGGGCGTGGTAACGGGGCGTCATGTCGGACTTGTAGGAGTGTTCCCCCTCCTCGTCCATGATGATAAGCCCCAACTGACGGCAGGGCGCAAAGACACTGATCCGGGTGCCGATGACGATCCGGGCCTCTCCGGACCGGATGCGGCGGTACTCGTCCAGCCGCTCCCCGGCGGACAGCCCCGAGTGGAGCACCGCCACCTGACGGCCGAACCACCCCTGGAACTTCTGCACCATCTGAGGGGTCAGGGAAATCTCCGGCACCATCAGGATGGCCTG
>CALXFL010000063.1 GCA_944387515.1 uncultured Clostridia bacterium | reverse complement strand
GAATGGCAGGGTTTCTTGCATAAAAAGGAAAGCCGGAGGGTGATCGGTCCTCTGGCTTTCCGGCCGTCTCCTGTGCACGCAGAAACGACCTGAAAAAGATTGCGAATTATTTGCCAGCTTTGGCAGCCAGAGCTTCGTACTTAGCCTTGGCCATCTCAGCAGCATAGTCGAACAGAGCCTTAGCTCTCTCAGGATTGGAGCGAGCCAGAGCGTTGTAACGAACCTCATTCATGATGAAGTCCTGATAGTTCATGGTAGGAGCCTTGCTGTCCAGCTGGAAGGGATTCTTGCCTTCCTCGGCCAGACGAGGATCGAACCGGAACAGATGCCAGTAACCAGCATCAACGGCCTTCTTCTCTTCTTCCTGAGCATGAACCAGACCGCCCTTGATACCATGGTTGATACAGGGAGCGTAGGCAATGACCAGAGAAGGACCGTGATAGGACTCAGCCTCAACCATAGCCTTCAGACACTGGTTGCGGTCGGCGCCCATGGAGACCTGAGCGGTGTAAACATAGCCATAGCTCATAGCGATGGCAGCCAGGTCTTTCTTCTTAACCTCCTTACCAGCAGCAGCGAACTGTGCAATGGCTCCGGGAGGTGTGGACTTGGAGGACTGTCCGCCGGTGTTGGAGTAAACCTCGGTATCGAATACCAGGATATTTACATCCTGATGAGAAGCGATGACATGGTCAACGCCGCCGAAGCCGATATCGTAGGCCCATCCGTCACCACCGAAGATCCAGATGGACTTCTTGGACAGGTAGTCCTTCTTGGCGAGGATCTCGCGGCCCTTGACGCAGGCCTCACAGTTGCAGCCTTCCACAACAGCCTCTTCCAGTGCCTTGATGTAGGCAGCGGTAGGAGCAGCGTTGGCAGCACCGTTTTCACGGGTATCCAGCCAGGCCTGAGCAGCAGCCTTCAGGTCAGCGTCGCAGTAGCTGACAGCGATCATCTCCTCGGTGAGGGTGATCAGACGGTTGCGGATGGTGTCCTGAGCCAGGAACATACCCAGACCGTATTCAGCGTTGTCCTCGAACAGAGAGTTGGCCCAAGCGGGACCGAAGCCCTGTTTGTTGACAGTGTAAGGAGTAGCAGGTGCAGAACCGCCCCAGATGGAGGAGCAGCCGGTGGCATTGGCAATATACATCCGATCGCCGCAGATCTGGGTAACCAGTTTGGCGTAAGGAGTCTCACCACAGCCAGCGCAAGCGCCAGAGAACTCAAGCAGGGGCTGCTTGAACTGAGAACCCTTGATGGTGTTGCCCTTGAACTTCTCCAGAACCTCGGGTTTCTCAGGCAGATCGAAGAGTGCCTGATAGCCGGCCTGCTTGTCGTTCTGGCTCTCGAGGCTCTTCATAACCAGAGCCTTCTCGCCCTTCTTGCCGGGGCAAGCGGATACGCAGACGCCACAGCCGGTGCAGTCCATTACGGAGATGCCGATGGCAAACTTCATGCCGGGCATACCAGTCATGGGAACAGTCAGCTGACCCTCAGGCAGGTTAGCAGCCTCTTCCTCGGTAACAGCGTAAGGCCGTACAACGGCATGAGGACAAACCATGGAGCAGAAGCCACACTGGATGCAGTTGTCGGGAACCCAAGAGGGAACATCCACAGCAATGCCTCGTTTCTCGTAAGCAGCAGTGCCCTGGGGGAAGGTACCGTCGGTTCTGTCACCCATGAAGGTGGAAACCGGCAGAGAATCGCCCATCTGGTTGTTGACGGGGATCACGATGTCGTTTACGAAGTCAACCAGATCCTGTCTGGAACCGGTAGCCTTGGGAGCAGGAGCAGCGTCGGGAGCGGTCTTCCAGGATTCGGGAACCACAACCTCATGCACACCCTTGGCGCCAGCATCGATGGCGTCATGGTTCATCTTAACGATGGCTTCGCCCTTCTTGGAGTAGGAAGCGGTAGCAGCGTCCTTCATGTACCGGATAGCGTCTTCCTCAGGCAGGATGCCAGCCAGTTTGAAGAATGCAGACTGCAGAACGGTGTTGATTCTGCCGCCCAGACCGATTTCCTTACCGATCTTGATACCGTCGATGGTGTAGAACTTGATGCCGTTGTTGGCAATCAGGCGTTTTACCTGACCGGGCAGGTGCTGTTCCAGCTCCTCGTCAGTCCACTGGCAGTTGAGCAGGAAGGTTCCGCCGGGTTTTACATCCTCAACGATGGGATACTTGGTGATATAAGCGGGGTTATGGCAAGCAACAAAGTCAGCCTGATTGATGAGGTAGGTGGACTTGATCTTGGACTTACCAAAACGCAGGTGAGAAATGGTAACGCCGCCGGACTTCTTGGAGTCGTAAGCGAAGTAAGCCTGCGCATTCATATCGGTGTGGTCACCGATGATCTTGATGGAGTTCTTGTTGGCGCCAACGGTACCGTCAGAGCCCAGGCCCCAGAATTTGCAGGAGATGATATCGGAAGGAGTGGTGTCCAGCTTCTCGCCGATGGGCAGAGACAGATGGGTCACGTCGTCCTCGATGCCGATGGTGAAGCGCTTCTTCTCGGTGTTCTTGTAAACAGCCACGATCTGAGCAGGAGTGGTGTCCTTGGAGCCCAGGCCGTAACGACCGGTGAAGACGGGAACGTTGTGGAACTTGCTGCCGTTGAGTGCAGCCACAACATCCAGGTAGAGAGGCTCGCCCAGAGAACCAGGTTCCTTGGTTCTGTCGAGAACAGAGATCTGTTTGACAGTCTCAGGAATGGCAGCGATCAGATGAGCAGCGGAGAAAGGTCTGTACAGACGAACCTTCACCAGACCGTACTTGCCGCCAGCAGCATTCAGATGGTCGATGGTCTCCTCGATGGTGTCGCAGACAGAACCCATGGCAATGATAACATGCTCAGCATCAGCAGCGCCATAGTAGTTGAAGAGTTTGTAGTCGGTACCCAGCTTGGCGTTAACCTTGCCCATGTACTTCTCAACCACAGCGGGAACAGCATCGTAGTAGCTGTTGCAAGCTTCTCTGGCCTGGAAGAAGATGTCAGGGTTCTGAGCGGTACCACGGAGAACGGGATGATTGGGGTTGAGGGAGCGGTTGCGGTAGGCATTGACAGCGTCCATGTCCACCATATCCTTCAGGTCCTCATAGTCCCAAACCTCGATCTTCTGCAGCTCGTGAGAGGTGCGGAAGCCGTCAAAGAAGTTTAAGAAGGGAACCCGTCCCTCGATAGCTGCACAGTGAGCAACAGCAGTCAGGTCCATGACTTCCTGCGGGTTGGTCTCACAGAGCATGGCAAAACCGGTCTGACGGCAGGCATAGACGTCAGAATGGTCGCCGAAGATAGACAGTGCATGGCTGGCCAGAGCACGAGCCGATACGTTGATAACACCGGGGAGCAGCTCGCCGGCGATCTTATACATATTCGGGATCATCAGCAGCAGGCCCTGAGAAGCGGTAAAGGTGGTGGTCAGTGCGCCAGCGGCCAGAGAGCCGTGTACAGCACCGGCAGCGCCGGCCTCAGACTGCATCTCGATGACCCGAACGGGCTGGCCGAAGATATTCTTCTGACCCTTGGCCGACCACTGGTCGGTCACTTCTGCCATCACGGAAGAAGGCGTGATGGGGTAGATGGCAGCAACGTCAGTATACGCATAGGATACATGCGCAGCGGCGTTGTTGCCGTCCATGGTTTTCATTTTTCTTGCCATGTTAATCCTCCTTGAGTGGTTGTGCCGGACTGTTACAAAGGAAAAACCCCGCAAGGACCCCCTCCTTGCCCGGGCCTGTCCGGCTGCAAGCTGTCCGACGCCAAAATCGAATCAGGGCGCAAAGACGCACCAAGCTCAATTTATCATTCTAATTCTAACACTCTTTCCGAAAAAAGTAAAGGCCGAACCGGTAAAAATAATGGAGGTTTTTCTGGTTCTTTCCCGGGGATTCCGTCGTTTTTTCACAAAGTTTACAAAAGCCGAAAGCCGCCCCCCGGCAGACAGCCGGAAGGCGGCAGCAAAGATCAGCCCTGATAGCCCTCATCCTTCATGCAGAGATGCACAGCACCTACCTTGAAGGTCTTGGGCAGCGCCAGAATGTTGGGATTGGGACCCACATACTTCTTCATGGCGTCTGCCAGCGCTTCCTCAAAGGTAGCCCGGGTCTTGAGGCCCATGCCTCTGGCAATACCCGGCTCCTGGGCGCCTACAATGTAGATGGCCGAGGTGTTCATTTCGGCAATATGGCCGCAGCTCATCATCGAGAAGCCGTGGAAGGGGTGGAAAGCATTGCAGAAACGGTATTTGCGGATGTATTCCTCATTGGTGGCAAAGTATTCGCCGTACCGGTCCATATCCGGCAGGATGTTCATGAAATCATGCTGGAACATCTCATAAAGCTCCCGGAGATAGGGCCACCGCTCGTCGTGGAAGTAGCCGTTGCAGATGGAGGAGCAGATGATGACACAGTTGTCCTTCATGACCCGCTTGTGCCGGATCACCTGAGCAGACAGCGCCTGCATCATCTGGATGGGGTTGGTGCCCATGCCCACGCCATAGTGGAAATCCTGGGGCATACCAAAGACCATCACATCGTATTTCTTTTCGGCAAAGGGCACATAGGTGCGCTTGTCAGCCACTTCCCAGGAAATTGGCTGCATCTCTTTGGCATAGCCGCTGAAGATGGCAATCTGACGGGAATAGGTATCGAGAACGGCGTCACAGCAGAAGAAAGGATGGCCCATCTTCGTTTCCATGTGCTGACCGATTTCGTCGAACTTGGTCCGCATCAGGCTGTGGCCCGAAACGGGAGTGAAGTCCTGCCGGTGCATGACCTTGGGCACATGATGGGAAGCAATGCTCCGCCAGTGGGTGATACCGGTGGCGCAGTGCTTGTAGCCGCCGGAATAGCCGCCGTAGGGATTGCCCTGGGTGTGACCGATGAGGATGGGCAGGTCGCACTCAAAGACATATTTGTTCATCAGCACCGGATCGCCCCGGTCAGTGGTGCCCAGATCCACCATGTGGTCATAGTCTTCGCTGTCATGGCTGGTGATCTGGTTGGTGTAGTAGAACTCAGAGAAGAGCTTCTCACCCAAAATCTGACGCATCTCGGAAACCGTGGCACGGGGATGCAGGCCGTTGGAGAAAAGCAGCAGAATGTCCTTCTTCTCTACACCGGCAGCATACAGCTCCTCCAGAATGACCGAAATGGCCACCTTCCGGTGGGCGGTGGGCTGGGTGCCACCCTTGACGATGTCAGGAATGACAAAGACGACCTTGCTGCCTTTATGGGCCAGCTGAGAAAGGGACGGCATCCCAATGGGATGGCGGACAGATTCTCTGGTGGCTGCTGCCAGGCTGTCCCAGTCCTGGGGCAGGCAGGGCGGATCGGGGATGGTCTCACCGGGAATGAAGACGTCGGTATTGTCGGGCAGAGTGGCATTCATCAGGCCATGGCCATATTCAAACTGTAAATTCATAGCAAATTCCTTTCCGGGTGAACAGACGCTGCGTTCAATGTCCCATGTAAAGTTTGACGATTTCCAGATATTCCTCGGGATAGAAGCCGATCTCACCAGCGAACCGGGTGAGGGCGATGAGTCCGCCGTCGATTTCAGGAATCGACGCCAGCATCTCGGCATTATCGGTCTTCAGGCCGCCGCCATAGACGATATCCATGCCGCCGGTGGTCTCCTTGATGAACTGGGCGATTTCCTGAATGGGTTCCCGTCCGGGAGGTGTTTTGCCGGGGCCGATAGCCCAGATGGGCTCGTAGCCGATGACCACCTGGCTGCGATCCACACCGTCAAGGCCCAATTCCAGCTGGGTCTTCAATACTTCCTGCCAACGGGGCTTCTCCTCGGCCGACTCGCCGACACAGTAAAGCACCTTCATACCCCGGGCCAGAGCTGCCTGGACTTCCCGGTTCAGGATCCGGCAGACTGCTGCCGGATCGGTGACACCGGCCTCTGCCATAATGCCGGCCAGCTTTTTCCGCTCCTCACAGTGGCCGATGATGACCTCCTCACAACCCAGTGCACTGGCTGCCGCAGCGGGACAGCTGGTGGTGAAAGCACCGAAGTTCTTGCCGGGGGCCACATCCTCACCGTGGATGCCCTGACAGCCAATGGTTACCCGGCTGCCATCGATCCGGGCAGCCTTTGCGGTCAGCAGGTGGGCCTCTGGGAAGAAGACGGTGAAGTCCACTTCTTCGGGGGCATAGGCGGAAAGGCCGCCTTGAATGCCCTCCACCACGGCAGCGCCCCATTTTTCAGGAGCAGCCAGGCTGTTGACGCCCCCCATTTCCCGGGGAACATCAAAGCGCTTCAGATTGAGAAAGATGTGCTTCATGACAAAACCTCCTGGCTTTAGGGCGTTTCTGAAAACAAAGGAATGCAAAGATTTTTCGCAGGAAGTGAGCGGATGCAAGGAAAGAAGCGCAGCCTTCCTTTCAGAAGGCGAGCATTTTTGACACCGCAGACGCCGCTTCCTGTAGAAAAAGACGAATATTCCGACTTTTCAGAATGCCCCTAGTTGAAATGTACAAACTCGGTCAGCTCGCCGCCGATAAGGGGACGGGCCCAATCGAGAAATTCCTGGGTCACATCGTTGCCCTTTTCGTTGAGGTAGCTTCTGGGCATCTTCTTTTCGTCCAGCATCACCTGCTCCACCGGCACCAGCATGGTCTCAATGGCATACTCCGGACCATCCAGACGGCGGAAGCCCACCATGAAGCCGGTCTCTCCAGCCACCACAGCCTCCACGGCCTTTTCACCGGCCAGTCTGGCCTCATCCCGGTCCACCGGAGACTGAAAGGCAATGGATGCCCGCCCGCAGAGACCCGGCTTTTCGTTGCGAACCTTGACGCCCAGCTCCCGGACGATCAGATTCCGCAGATAGGTGCTCACATCGTCGAAATAAGTGCTCCGGCCGATGGTAAAGAGGGGTGGTACCACATTTTTGCCCTCCTTGTCCACCAGTCCCTCGCTGACAACCACCACAACGCCGCCGAGACGGTCAAACAGCGCCTTCACATCGGCGAGGAATTCCTGCTCGTCAAAGGGAACCTCAGGGGTATAAATCAGGTGGGGGGCATCATCGGGATTCTGACGGGCCAGTGCAGAGGAAGCAGCAATCCAGCCAGCATTGCGGCCCATGACCTCCACCAGCACAATGTGGATGGGCAAAGAACGCACATCCGCGCCGATCTCCCGCACCGTTGCGGCGGCATACCGGGCAGCGCTGCCGAATCCGGGAGAATGATCGGTGACCGCCAGGTCGTTATCCATGGTCTTGGGGATGCCGCCCACCCGGATACCCCGCTCTCCGCAGGCCTTGAAGATCTTGCCGCAAGTGTCCATGGAGCCATTGCCGCCGGTCAGCAGCACATAACCAATGTTTTTCTCCTCAAAAAGGGCCGGCATCCGCTCGTAATCCTCCGGCTCCAGATGAAACCGGGAGGAACCGATGGCGGAACCGGGGGTCTGGAGCAGCAGCCGCAGCTTCTCCTCCGGCACAGTCTTCAAATCCACAAAGTTTCCGGTGAAGATGGCTTCGGTGCCGCCGATGGCGCCATACACATGATCGATTTCAGGGCATTCCCTGGCCCTGGCTACTGCGCCATAAAGGGAGGCGTTGAGCACAGCGGTAGGGCCGCCGCCGTGTACAATCAGCAAATTTTTCCCGGCCATTGGTCATTTCCTCCTGTTATCTGACGGGGTAAAACGGTCTTCCTATCCATATTGTAAAGGTTTTTCAGCCAAAAGAAAAGAGAAATTTACGCAAACGTTTGCGTTACAGTTGATTCCATGGTATACTGATAACCAGAATGGGAGAAAGGAGGGAAAACGGTGACGCTCAAGGAAATTGCCCGCCTGGCAGGGGTCTCCCCCTCCACCGTGTCCCGGGTGCTGAATCAGCCGGACAGCAGTGCGGCCAGCCCTGAAACCCGGGAGCGAATCTGGAAGATCATCCGGGAAACCGGCTACCAGCCCAACCAGAATGCCCGGATTCTGCGGATGGGCAGCACCGCTCCCACCGGCCAATCCATCTGCTGCATCTTCGCCCGGTCAGACGAGATGATGAACGACCCCTTTTTCTCCCGCATCGCCCGGGCCATGGAGCAGGAGTGCTTCCGGCGAGGGTACATCGTCCGCTATTCCCTCTCTGCCCGACAGCTGAACACAGCCTCCCTTCATGCAGCCAGCGATTACCGGGTGGATGGGGCTGTGGTGCTGGGACGGCTCAGCCAGCGGCGTCTCCAGCTGCTCCAAAGCCATTACCGCCATCTGGTATATGTTGGGCTCAATCCCATTGAAGCCAACCTGGACCAGATCATATGCAGCGGCTATGACGCTGCCAGAGCCGCCATGGAACATCTGATTTCCCTGGGACACCGGGAAATTGCCTATCTGGGAGAAATCGACCATGAAGTCCGATATCAGGGCTACTGCGACGCCCTTTCCGCTCACCGGCTTCCCCGGGGACCGGTGGTGGAGATTCCCCTGTCAGCGGACGGCGGCTACCGGGGCGGTCTCCGGCTCAGCAGCCTGGTCGGGGTGACGGCCGCCTTCTGCGCCAACGACCAGTGCGCCATCGGCGCCGTCAAGGCGCTGCGGGAAAAGGGCATTTCCATTCCCCAGGCGCTCTCGGTCATCAGCATCGATGACATTGAAATTGCCAGCTATGTCACCCCCATGCTGACCACCATCCATATTCCCACCGAGGAAATGGGCCGTCAGGCGGCCCGCACCCTGATGGAACGAATGGAAGGAGAACGCCGGCTGCCAGTGCGGATTCAGGTGCCCTTTTCCCTGACCCGCCGGGAAAGCTGCGGTCCCCCCTGTCCCCTTCCCCGCCCAAAATCTGTCTGAAACGAGGAATCTGCTGTGTCCATACTCATCTGTCCCGTCTGCGGAAATCCGCTTTCTGAAACACCCAATCAGTACCGCTGCCCGGATGGTCACTGCTTTGACCGGGCCAAAAGCGGCTATGTCAACCTGCTGCTTTCCAGCGGCAAGCATACCAAACTGCCGGGCGACAACAAAATGATGGTGGCCTCCCGCAAGGCCTTTCTGGATAAGGGGTATTACCGTCCCCTGGCTGATGCTCTCTGCCAGGCCGTACTGCCGCTGCTGCCCAGGGTGGGCGGTACTTTGCTGGACGCCGGCTGCGGCGAAGGGTATTATACCCAACGGCTGGCCGAGGAAGCAGAAGCCGCCGGTCAGCAGCTGGCCATCACCGGCGTGGACATCTCCAAATTTGCCCTGGACAAGGCCGCCCGCCGCCGCAAGGACATCTGCTTTGCAGCCGCCAGTGTCTTTCACCTGCCTATTGCCACCGCCAGCTATAATCTGGTTACCACTCTTTTCGCTCCCTGGTGCGGAGAGGAGATGATCCGGGTGCTGAAGCCAGGCGGATGGCTGGCTATGGTGATTCCCGGTCCAAAACATCTGTGGGAGCTGAAAGAGGCCATCTACGACCAGCCCTATGAAAACGAGGTGCGGGATTACCAGCTGGAGGGCTTTGCTTTTCAGCAGCGGATCCCGGTGGAGGGAGAAATCTTTCTGGACAACAACCCGGATATTCAAAGCCTGTTCCAGATGACCCCCTATTACTACAAGACCTCCGCAGAAGGCCAGCAGCGGGCAGCGGCCCTGAAGGAACTGACCACCCGGATTCAGTTTGAGATTCTGCTGTACACCCGGAATGGATAAAGAAAAGGCAGAGAACCGGTTGTGGTTCTCTGCCTTTGCTGATGCTATGGTCTGAAACGTGCGCTCGCTCTTGTCAACAGATCCTGCAGCTGGTCATCCAGTATCTCCCAGGCCTGATCAGCCAGAAACTGGGGAATGGGAAAAAGGACCTCTGCGATACTGCCGGCAATGGCAGCCACGGTATCGCTGTCTCCGCCAATGGAGATGGCCCGGGACAGGACGTCGCAGAAATTCTCTCCCTCCAGCACCGCCATTACAGCGGGCGGTACCGACCCCTGACAGCTGACATCAAAGTGGTAATCGGGACGGATTTCGTCCAGTGTAAAGTCCAGCGGATAGTACTGGCTGACAAACTGCCTCAGCGCATCCTTGCCTCCGCCCTGACGGAGAAGAAAGATGCTGCCGGCGACCACCTGTGCACCCTTGATCCCTTCAGGATGGTCATGGGTGACGGCGGCAGAAAGCTCTCCCAGCGCCAGAGCCTCTTCCATGCTGGAAGCCGCCCAACCGGCAAAGGAAACCCGCATGGCAGAACCGTTGCCCCAGCTCCCGTAAGGCTTGGTATCCTTCTGCTGGAGCCAGCGGCGGAAACGCCCGCCATATCCCACATGGAGGTAGGTCTGCCCATAGCTCCGAATGGACTGGCAGAACTGCTCTGTCATCGCCTGCCGGTATCCTTCATCCCGGAACCATCCGTCCGGAAGACTGTCCATTTTCTGAAGCAGCGCATCCGCCACCCCGCAGGTCAGAACAGTGTCATCGGTGAACCGGCATCCAAAATTGATCAG
>CALXFL010000062.1 GCA_944387515.1 uncultured Clostridia bacterium | reverse complement strand
ACCTGACCAGCGGTGCAACCGGCTCCTACTACTGGAAACTGGACCTGAAAACCAAGACCGTTACCATTGGGCCCAAACCTATGGGAAGCACCCAAAAGCAATCCGTTCCCATCAATGAAAATGTGCGCTATATTGTCGTACAGGATGGCGTTACGGACCCTGCGTTACGGTGCTCCAGTCCCTCTCCTGTGGAAACCTTGACTTTGGGAAAGGATGTGCAGACAGTCGATCCCTTTAATCCAGTTCCCAATACAGCCTATATTGTGGATAAGGAAAATCCCTGGCTGGCCACCTATGACGGTGCCCTTTACAACAAGGATCTGACCCGCCTGATCTCGGTTCCCCGGAAAAAGCAGACCATTGAATTTCCCGATACCCTCAAAACCATTGGTCAGTTTGCCTTTGCCCGCACCAATATGCCGTTGGTGGTCATTCCGGAAACCGTCACCACCATGGAAAGTTACGTTTTCAGTGAAGTCGTGAAAACCGATCCGGATAACACCAAACCCACTTACAAACAGAACTATCCCCCCTGCACGGTAGCCATCATTCCGGATACCATCACATCCATGGGCTCTCAGGGCGGCGGCCACAATCCTGGCCCTATTCTTTATCTGTACTCCTCCGGAAACAAGCTGGCCCAGCAGATGATCACCAATGATCTCAAATACAGCATGGACTATGAAGCCTATGTGGCCTTCGCCTGGCAGCGGGCAGGCGCCGCCAACGCCAAGGAATTCTATGAACGGCAGCGAGCCGGTCTCGGTCCCCGCAAGCTGTCCGGCATGACCTATATTGACGAACGCCGCTGGGCCTACTACGAGGCAGACGGCAATCCCATGAGAGGTGGCGAAGTCAAGCTGCCGGATGGTCAAGTGGTTCATTTCTATGACAATACCCTGCCTATGAATTACTTTGACCAGAATGACCCCAAGATGCACTGGTACAAAAAGGGCAACAACTGGTTCTACGGCAATGAGGTTCAGGATCCCCTCTTCAGCCAGTGGATCAAGACCGGCAACACCTGGTACTATGTGGACCGCACCGGCGCCAGATGCACCAACGGCTGGATCTACGGCCGGGATAAAAAGTGGTACTATGTAGGACCGGATGGCGCCATGTATACCAGCCGCTGGCTCTGGTATAACAACCACTGGTTCTACCTCAATGACAGCGGTGCCATGGCTGTGAATACCTGGATCTATGGCAAGGATCACAAGTGGTACTATGTCAATCAGGATGGCGTCATGGCCACCAACCGCTGGATCTACGGCAAGGATCATTATTGGTACTATGTGGGCAAGAATGGTGTGATGCTCACCAATACCTGGACGCCGGATGGACACTATGTCAATGGAAGTGGTATCCGGGTCAGATAACATCGATCTGAGCCTGAAGGAAAGGAGAAGCCGGGAGCGCAATGCTCCCGGCTTCTGTTCCAACCTAAAAAGGGACGCATCCTGAGAGATGCGTCCCTTGTATCAGGTCAGGAATTATTTGATAATCAGGCTGTGCCCGGTCATCTCCTTGGGCTGGGGCAGCTCCATGATCTCCAGCATGGTGGGAGCCAGGTCTGCCAGACGGCCGCCTTCCTTCAGACCGGCGCAGTCATAGCCTACCAGGCAGAGGGGCACCGGGAAGGTGGTGTGAGCGGTGAAGGGAGAGCCATCGGGCTCGTACATCTTCTCCGCATTGCCGTGGTCAGCGGTGATGAGGGCAGCGCCACCCTTTTTCAGAATGGCCTCAACAGTGCGGCCAACACAGGTGTCAACGGCCTCAACGGCTGCCTTGGCGGCATCAAAGATACCGGTGTGGCCTACCATGTCGCAGTTGGCCCAGTTGAGGATGATGGTGTCATATTTATCTTCCTCAATGGCCTTGACCACTGCATCGGTAACCTCGTAGGCGCTCATCTCGGGCTTCAGGTCAAAGGTCTCCACATCGGGAGAAGGAATCAGGATGCGATCCTCGCCCTCAAAGGTCTTTTCCTCGCCGCCGTTGAAGAAGAAGGTGACGTGGGCGTATTTTTGGGTCTCGGCAATCCGCAGCTGGGTCTTGCCGCATTTGCTCACATACTCGCCGAAGGTCATGGTCAGCGCTTCGGGGGGATAGGCAACCTCTACATTGGGCATGGTGGCGTCATACTGAGCCATGCAGACAAAGTGCAGCTTGAAGAAGCCCTTTTTCCGCTCAAAGCCCTTGAAGTCCGGATCCACAAAAGCACGGGTGATCTGACGGGCGCGGTCGGGACGGAAGTTGAAGAAGACGACGCTGTCGTTTTCCTTGATGGTGCCGTTCTTGTCCAGCACGGTGGGAACCACAAACTCATCGGTGACACCGGCAGCATAGCTGTCCTTGATGGCTTTTACCGGGCAGCAGCCCTCTACGCCCTCGCCATATACCATGGCAGCATAGGCTTTCTCCACACGATCCCAGGCATTATCCCGGTCCATGGCGTAGAAACGGCCCATGACAGTGGCAACCTTGCCCACGCCGATCTCTTCCATCTTGTGGCAGAGTGCATCCATGAAGTCTGCGCCGGAAGAAGGGGGAACGTCACGGCCATCCAGGAAGGCATGGACATAGACCTTCTCAATGCCGTGCTTTTTGGCCATGGAGAGCAGGCCGTACAGGTGCTCGTTGTGGGAGTGAACGCCGCCGTCAGACAGCAGGCCCATGAGATGGAGAGCAGAGCCGTTGGCCTTGCAGTTTTCCGTGGCATGGAGCAGAGCGGGGTTTTCAAAGAAAACGCCGTCTTCAATATCCTTGGTGATCTTGACCAGCATCTGGTAGACGACCCGGCCAGCGCCGATGTTGGTGTGGCCAACCTCGGAGTTGCCCATCTGGCCGTCGGGCAGGCCCACATCCAGACCGGAAGCGCCGATCAGGGTGGTGGGGCACTCGCTCATATACTTGTCCAGATTAGGGGTGTTGGCAGCCTGGATGGCGTTGCCGTAGTCAGAAGTGTTTTTGCCGAAACCGTCGAGAATCAGCAGTGCAACGGGTCTTTTGGACATAAAATAAAATCCTCCTTATGCATACCCTACAAATGAAAGGGCGCCGGCCGGTTCATCAGACGGCCGGCGCCCCGGAACAGAAACAGATTCAAGCTGAATCAGGCTGACCAAATCAGCCCGGCTAATCAGCCTTCGGTAGCTGCTTTCACGATGACAGAGAAATCAGCAGCCTTCAGGGAAGCGCCGCCAATGAGGCCGCCGTCCACGTCGGGCTGAGCAACCAGCTCAGCTGCGTTCTTGGCGTTCATGGAGCCGCCGTACTGAATGGTGATGCCGTCAGCTGCTTCCTGATCGTAGATCTTGGCGATGACGCCACGGATCACAGCGCAGACCTCGTTGGCCTGCTCAGCGGTAGCGGTCTTGCCGGTGCCGATGGCCCATACAGGCTCATAAGCGATGATGACCTTCTTCAGGTCCTCCTTGGAGACACCCTTCAGGGCAATCTTGGTCTGGAGGGCAACCAGCTCGTCGGTGATGCCGTTTTCACGGTCAGCCAGCATCTCGCCCACGCAGAGGATGACCTTCAGGCCAGCAGCCAGAGCAGCAGTCAGTCTCTTGTTGACAGTCTCGTCGGTCTCACCGAAGTACTGTCTTCTCTCAGAGTGGCCCAGCACTACATACTCAACGCCCATCTCTACCAGCATATCGGCAGAGATCTCGCCGGTGAAAGCGCCGGATTTCTCAAAATGGCAGTTCTGAGCGCCAACCTTGATGTTGGAGCCAGCAGCAACAGCCAGAACGGTTTCCAGGTTGGTGAAGGGTACGCAGGCAATGACTTCACAGCCGGCATCTGCCACCAGGGGTTTCAGCTCCTCGATGAGGGCCTTGGCCTCGGGACGGGTCTTGTTCATCTTCCAGTTACCGGCAATGACAGCCTTTCTCAGTGCTTTGTTCATGGGAATGACCTCCATTCAAAATGTACAGGAAATGGGGGAAGAACCCCCGGACAGAATCAGAGCTTCCGCCAGCCGCAGCCGGCGGACGGAAGCTCTGACATGGACAGGATCTTATTTGTCGTTGATGCAGTCGATACCGGGAAGCACCTTGCCCTCCAGGAATTCCAGAGAAGCGCCGCCGCCGGTGGAGATATGGGTCATCTTGTCGCCATAGCCCAGGGTGTTGACAGCAGCTGCGGAGTCACCGCCGCCGATGATGGTGGTGGCCTCGGTCTCAGCCAGAGCCTTGGCTACTGCAATGGTGCCCTTGGCCAGAATGGGGTTCTCGAACACGCCCATGGGGCCGTTCCAAACCACGGTCTTGGCAGACTTGACAGCCTGAGCATAGAGCTCAGCGGTCTTGGGGCCGATATCCAGGCCCATCATGTCAGCGGGGATCTTGTCGGCGTCCACAACGGAAACCTCGATCTCAGCGTCGATGGGGTCAGGGAAGCCAGCGCTGATGGTGCAGTCCACGGGGAGCAGGATCTGAACGCCCTTCTCCTCGGCCTTCTTCAGCATCTCGGCGCAGTACTCGATCTTGGTCTCGTCCAGCAGGGACTTGCCGACGGTGTAGCCCTTGGCAGCCAGGAAGGTGTAAGCCATGCCGCCGCCGATGATGAGGGTATCAGCCTTGTTCAGCAGGTTTTCGATTACATTCAGCTTGTCCGCAACCTTGGCGCCGCCCAGGATGGTGACGAAGGGACGAACGGGATCGTTGACAGCGTTGCCCAGGTACTGGAGCTCTTTGCCCATCAGGTAGCCGACAGCAGTTTCCTTGATATAGTCGGTAATGCCGGCGGTGGAGCAGTGGGCGCGGTGAGCAGAGCCGAAGGCATCGTTGACATAAACGTCGCAGATGGAAGCCAGATCCTGGCTGAACTCAGGCAGGTTCTTGGTCTCTTCCTTGCGGAAACGGGTGTTTTCCAGCAGCACAACGTCGCCGTCCTTCATGGCAGCAACGGCAGCTCTGGCATTGTCGCCGACAACGGTATCGTCAGCAGCAAAGGTGACGGGCTGGCCCAGCTTCTCAGACAGACGAACGGCAACAGGAGCCAGAGAGAACTTGGCTTCGGGACCGTTTTTCGGCTTGCCCAGATGGCTGCACAGAATCACGCGGCCACCGTCAGCAATCAGCTTTTTGATGGTGGGGAGAGCGGCATTGATGCGGTTCTCATCGGTGATCTGGCCGTCCTTCATGGGGACGTTGAAGTCGCAGCGAACCAGAACTCTTTTGCCTTTGACACAGATGTCATCGACAGTCTTTTTGTTGTAAGAGGGCATTGTAAGTCATCCTTCCTGTTCATTTTGAATTGTTAAGAACACAACAATCTATGTTATATTCTAACGCATCCTGTAAAGATTTTCAAGGGGAAAGAGAGAAAAATCAGCGGGTTTTACAGGAAAAACTCTGAAAATCCATCCGCTTCCGGCATTATGGACGCCCGCCGGGATTTTTATTCTTCACCACCAGGCCCACCAGATCCGGACCGGCGTTGATGGCGATGGCGGCGCCGGCATTTTCCATCATGGCAGGCGGATAGCCCAGGGCCTTTTCCATCTCTGCCGCCAGCTGCCGGGCATACTCCGGATTGGAGCCTACGATCACCACATATTCGGTATGGGGAATCATGGTCCTGAGTCCCAGCTTCACCAGGGCGGGCACCACAGCCTTTTCGCCCCGGACCTTTTCCAGGTTCTTGGACTCGCCGTCCTGGAAGGTGATGATGGGCTTCAGGCCCATCAGCTCTCCCACAAAGGCCGCTGCACTGCTGATACGGCCGCTCTTGCGGGCATACTCCAGAGTGTAGGGGGTGAAGTAGACGCTGCAGCAGCTGAACCAGTTGTCCAGATAGGCAAGGATCTCGGAAACAGAAGTCCCTTTGCGGGCCTTCCGGGCAGCCTCTACCACCGCATAGCCATAGCCCAGGCTGTAGGTGCGGGAGTCTACCGTATGAATGTTCATCTGCTCTTTGGCTTCGGGATGGGCTTCATAGAACTGATCCCGGGCCAGGATGGAGTTGGAGAAGGTGTTGGAGCCCTTGCCGTTGATGCCGATGTAGATCACATCGGTGCAGCCATCCTGCCAGAGCTCTTCGTACAGGTCCAAAAACTGCATGGGGGTATACTGGGCTGTGGTGGGAACCCGGGCAGCGTCCTTCATCACCTGGTAAAATTCCACCGGTTTAAAGTCCACCCGCTCGGTATAGGCCTTTCCATCCACAGTCAGACCGAAGCAGAGCACACGGATGCCATATTTCTGTTCCGCCTCATAGGAAACGTCGCTGGCGGAATCGGTGACAATCTGAATTTTTCTCATCAGAGTTCCTCCTTGTCGTGGTATTGCAGCCTCTATTCTCCCCACTCATAGCGGGTGAGTGCCCCCTCCTGGGCAAGCTCAGGAAAATCCCACTGGCGCAGCACCTCATACACACCGATGGCTACGGCGTTGGAGAGGTTCAGACTTCTCAGGGTGGGACGCATGGGGATCCGCAGGCTGGTGCCGGGATTATCCCGGAGCAGTTCCTCCGGCAGACCGGCATCCTCCCGGCCAAAGAACAGATAACACTGGTCGGGATAGGTTACCTGGCAGTAGTTTTTTCTGGCCTTGGTGGTAAAGTAGAAAAAGTTTCCCTGACAGCGGGAAAAGAAATCTGCCAGATTTTCATACAGGGTGACATCCAGAAGATGCCAGTAATCCAGCCCCGCCCGCTTGAGACTGCGGTCATCCACCGAAAAGCCCAGCGGCCCCACCAGATGCAGCCGGGCGCCGGTCACCGCACAGGTGCGGGCAATGTTGCCGGTGTTCTGGGGTATTTGTGGTTCTACCAATACAATGTTCAGGGTCATGGATACGCCGCCTTTCCAGATAACATCCTTATTATACCAAATTTAACAGCCTGGCCGCCACTATCTCCCCATAAATTCACAATTTATTCATAATAGAGTGGGGAAAATTCTCCGCTTCCACCACCGGCACGGGGAAAATTTCAGCTCATTCCCCGCAGGATCCGGCGCAAAGAACGCCTCTCAGCCATATGATGAAGCAGCAGATCCTGATGGGAATGAAGCGCCCGTCTTTTGCTCATACTAGTAACGGGCTCCCAGGAGAGCCAGCATCTATGAAAGGAGCGACTTTTCGTGTCAGTAAAGCGAGGAGAAATCTATTATGCAGATTTAAGCCCGGTGGTGGGCTCGGAACAGGGCGGTGTCCGTCCGGTACTCATTATTCAGAACGACGTGGGCAACCGGTACAGTCCCACCGTCATTGCAGCAGCCATTACCAGCCAGCGGGACAAAGCCAAGCTCCCCACCCATATTGAGGTAGCCGCCAGCAGCTGCGGCCTTCAGAAGGACTCCACCGTCCTGCTGGAGCAGGTCCGCACCATCGACAAACGCCGGCTGCGGGAACGGATGGGTGAGCTGCCCGCCGACACCATGGCCAACATCGATTCCGCCCTCTCCATCAGCTTTGGCCTTATAGACCGGGGAAGTATTACTTAACCGGCCCCGGCTTCAGTACCGGCGGCAGACTTTCCTGCCGCCGGTCTGACGGGGTTCTCACGGTGTACATCCTGATTCCAGCATAAAAGCTGGCTGCATCGAAACAATGCAGCCAGCTTTTTTCGTTAAACTGATACCGGAAAAATCAGACCAGCTCCCAGACGGTGCCTTCCCGGGTATCCTTGATGGCGACGCCCTTTTCCAGCAGCTCCGCCCGGATGCTGTCGGCCAGAGCGAAGTCCTTGGCCTTCTTGGCGGCCTTGCGGGCCTCGATCCGTTCCAGCACATAGGCCTCCAGCTCAGCGTCGGCCTTGGGTGCTTCCTCCTCATCCAGCAGGCCCAGAGAGAGAACCCGGTCAAAGTCCTCCACCAGCCAGCGCTTGGTGGAGCCGTTGAGGTCGGATTTCAGCACGTCATAAAGAACCGTAAGGGCCGACGAGGTGTTGAGGTCGTTGCCCAGGGCAGTGATGAAGGCTTCCTTGAAGGAGGCAATCCCCTGCTGGTCCAATTCCCCTTCTTCCGGCAGGCTGCGGGTGCGGGCGGTCAGCTTGGCATAGGCCTGTGCCACATTGTCCAGCACGCCATAGCTGAATTCCAGCGGCTTGCGGTAATGGGACTGAAGGCAGAACATCCGGTAGGCCAACGGCTGATATTTCTTCTCTTCCAGCAGGGAAACGGTGAGGAAATCTCCCTTGGACTTGCTCATCTTGCCAGCGCCGTCCACCAGGTGCAGCACATGGAACCAGTAACGGCACCACTCATGGCCCAGGTAAGCCTCGCTCTGGGCGATCTCGTTGGTGTGGTGGGGGAAGATGTTGTCAACGCCGCCGCAGTGAAGATCCAGATATCCGCCCAGATGCTTCATGCTGATGCAGGAACACTCAATGTGCCAGCCGGGATAGCCGACACCCCAGGGGCTCGGCCATTTCAGCTCCTGGTCCTCAAACTTGGACTTGGTGAACCACAGCACAAAGTCGGTCTTGTTGCGCTTGTTGGGGTCTTCCTCGACGCTGTCCCGGACGCCCACGGCCAGTTCTTCCTCCTTCTGGTTGCTGAGGACATAGTACTCCTTCAGCTTGGAGGTGTCAAAGTAGACGTTTCCGCCGGCTTCATAGGCGTAGCCCTTTTCCAGCAGGCCGGAGATCACCCGGATGAAGTCGTCGATGCAGTGAGTGGCAGGTTCTACCACGTCGGGGCGCTTGATGTGGAGCTTTTCGCAGTCAGAAAAGAAAGCGTCGGTATAGAAGGCAGCGATTTCCAGCACCGTCTTCTTCTCCCGGCGGGCGCCCTTGAGCATCTTGTCTTCGCCGGTGTCAGCATCACTGGACAGATGGCCCACATCGGTGATGTTCATGACCCGGGTGACATCATAGCCCAGGTACCGGAGAAACTTTTCCAGCACATCCTCCATGATGTAGCTGCGCAGGTTGCCGATGTGAGCGTAGTGATAAACAGTAGGGCCGCAGGTATACATACTCACCTTGCCATCCACCCGGGGCACAAAGGGCTCCACGGTTCTGGTTCGGGTATTGTAAAGATTCAGTCTATTTTCCATTCCATCAATCCTCCTGAGGTGAAAATATCCATGGGAAGGAGCCGGAGACTCAACTGGTATCAGTATACCACAACGCCCGGTCAGATGCAATTGCTTTTGCTGTCAAATCTGCCCTCTGCCCGATTCTTGCTTTTTCCCCAAAAAGCGCTATAATGGAGAGGAATACATCCCCCAGGAGGTAGCCCCATGAAATCTGTATCCATCACCGATTTTGCTGAAACCCGTTCGATAAATGGCATCACCCTCTCCCCCAGCGGCAAAAATCTGGCCTTCTCGGTCAAGCAGGCAGATATGGAAGGCGACTGTTACCAGCAGCACCTGTGGGTCCGGACCCCGGAACGCCTCTTCCGCCTCACCGGCGGCGGCCAGGAAGGAAGCTTTTGTTGGCTGGACGACGACACCATCCTCTTTCCCGGGGACCGGGCAAAGCGGCACACCGATGAACAGCCCTGCACCGTCTTCAACCGGATCTCCATCCATGGCGGCGAAGCGGAGGAGTGGTTTGTCCTCCCCTTCAAGGCGGAAGAGCCGGTCTTTGTGGACGAAAACCGGCTGCTGGTGCTGGGAGAATACGACCACAGCCGGTTTACAGCCGGTGAGGACGGCGCCCTCCGTCCCCGCACCAAGGAAGAGATGGCGGACGACAGCCGGTGGGAGATCTTTGACGAGCTGCCCTTCTGGGCCAATGGAAAGGGCATCGTCAACAAGAAGCGGAAACGGCTTTACCTCTGTGATATCCGGGAAAACACCCAGACACCTCTCACCCCGCCCATGATGCAGGTGTCGGAATTCCGCTGGCGGGCGGAGACCGGCGACATTCTGGTGGTGGGGACCGAATACACCGATATCTGCCGTCAGAAGCAGCAGGTCACTCTCTTCCGGCTGGACGGCAGCAGCACCTGCCTGCTGCCCCAGGACGTGCTGGACATCGATGCCGCCGGTTTCCTGGGCGACCAGGTCCTGCTGGCGGCCTCGGACCAGAAGCGCTATGGCACCAGCCAGAACCCGGCCTTCTACCTGCTGAACCGGGAGGGCTGCAAGCTGATCTGCGACCCGGATATCAGCCTGGGCAACAGTGTCGGCTCGGACTGTGCCGGAGGCGGACGGCGAATCTGCTTCACCGGAGACCAGGTGCTGTATCTGGAAACCCGGGGCCACAGCAGCCTACTGATGGAGATGGACGGAAACGGACAGGCCCGTCCCCTCTCTCCCCATCTGCCGGGCCGGATTGATGGCTTTGACTGGAAAAATGGCGTCATTGCCTACACTGCTATCCGGGAACAGGGCCTTCAGGAGGTCTACCTGCTGGAAAACGGGGAAGAACGGCAGGTCACCCGGCTGAATGAGGACTTTCTCAAGGACCGCCGGCTGGCTCCCCTCCACTACCTGCCCTTTACCGACTCGGAAGGCGTCACCATCGACGGCTGGGTCATTGAGCCGCTGGACTACGATCCCAACCGGTCCTATCCCGCCATCCTGGACGTCCACGGCGGCCCCAAGACCGCCTATGGCGAGGTCTTCTTCCATGAGATGCAGTTCTGGGCGGCGCAGGGATACTT
>CALXFL010000061.1 GCA_944387515.1 uncultured Clostridia bacterium | reverse complement strand
CTGGGGCAGATGGAAAAGCCGGATGTGGACTCCATTGAGGGCCTTTCTCCGGCCATCTCCATTGACCAGAAAACCACCTCCAAGAATCCCCGTTCCACCGTGGGCACCGTCACCGAGATCTATGACTATCTGCGGTTGATGTATGCCCGTATCGGTGTGCCTCACTGCCCGGTTTGCGGCAGGGAGATCAAGCAGCAGACCATCGACCAGATTGTGGACCAGCTCCTTGCCCTGCCGGAAAAAACCCGGTTGCAGGTTCTGGCGCCGGTGGTGCGGGGCCGCAAGGGCGAGCACCAGAAGGAGTTGGAGGCCGCCCGCAAGAGCGGTTTTGTCCGGGTACGGGTGGATGGCAATCTCTACAATCTGTCGGAAGAGATCCGGATGGAGAAGAACAAAAAACACCATATTGAAATCGTGGTGGACCGTCTTGCAGTGGGACCTTCCATCAAATCCCGGATGACCGACTCCATTGAAACGGCTGTCCGGCTGTCCGGTGGGCTGGTGATTGCCGATGTTCAGGCAAACGGTGACCGCCCGGCAGAGGAGCTGCTGTTTTCCCAGAGCTACGCCTGTCCGGATCACGGTGTCTCCATCGGAGAGCTGGAACCCCGGATGTTTTCCTTCAACAATCCCCAGGGCGCCTGCCCCAAGTGTACCGGTCTGGGCACCTTTATGAAGGTGGACCCGGATATGGTCATTCCTAACCGCAATCTTTCCATCCGGCAGGGCGCCATCAAGGCCAGCGGCTGGTACATTGGAGACAGCGGCACCATTGCCCAGATGTACTATGAGGCGCTGGCAAAACACTACCACTTCTCACTGGACACGCCTGTCAAGGAGCTGACCAAAGAACAGCTGGACGCTGTTCTCTACGGTACCAAGGGAGAACGCATCCGGATGGTGCGGAAAAACGAGTATGGAACCGGCACCTATGAGACCGAATTTGAGGGCATCATCAATAACCTGGAACGCCGTTTCCGGGAGACTCAGTCCAGCTATATCCGGGAGGAAATCACCCAGGTAATGAGTGCGGTTC
The DNA here is from genome assembly GCA_944387515.1 of uncultured Clostridia bacterium. GTDB lineage: Bacteria > Bacillota > Clostridia > Oscillospirales > Ruminococcaceae > Faecivivens. The sequence goes on along the minus strand of CALXFL010000061.1, from coordinate 9,545 downwards.
CCTGTCCGGATTGTCATGGAGAACGGCTGAAAAAGGAGTATCTGGCGGTAACGGTAGGAAACAAGAACATCAGCGATTTCTGTAAGATGTCGGTGACGGAGGCTCTTTCTTTCCTGGATCAGCTCCAGCTCTCCCAAAGAGACGAGATGATCGCCGCCCAGATTCTCAAGGAGATCCGGGCCAGACTGGGATTTCTACAGAGCGTAGGTTTGGAGTATCTGACCCTTTCCCGGGCATCTGCTACCCTGTCCGGTGGTGAAAGTCAGCGGATCCGGCTGGCTACCCAGATCGGTTCCAGTTTGGTGGGCGTGCTCTATATTCTGGATGAGCCTTCCATTGGTCTGCATCAGCGGGACAATGACAAGCTGCTGGCCACCCTGAAACGGCTGCGGGATCTGGGCAACACCCTGATTGTGGTGGAGCATGACGAAGATACCATGCGGGCTGCCGATTTCATCGTGGATGTGGGACCGGGAGCCGGTGTTCACGGCGGCGAGATTGTCTGCGCCGGAACCCTGGAAGAGGTCATGGCCTGCGACCGGTCCTATACCGGTCAGTATCTGACCGGCAAGCGGAAGATTCTGGTGCCGGCCCAGCGCCGGCCCGGCAATGGTAACTTCCTGACCATCCGGGGAGCTCGTCAGAACAATTTGAAAAATGTTACCGTTTCTATTCCGTTGGGAACCTTTACCTGTGTGTCTGGTGTATCGGGTTCCGGTAAGTCCAGTCTGGTCAATGAGGTGCTTTACAAAGCGCTGGCCCAGACCCTTTCCACGGCCAGAATCAAGCCCGGCGATTACGACAGCTTGGAGGGCATTGAGCAGCTGGACAAGGTCATCGACATCGATCAGTCTCCCATCGGCCGGACACCCCGTTCCAATCCTGCCACCTATACCGGTGTGTTTACCGATATCCGGGAGCTGTTCGCCCAGACACCGGATGCGAAACTTAAGGGCTATACCAGCGGACGCTTTTCCTTCAACGTCAAGGGCGGCCGGTGTGAAGCCTGTGAAGGTGACGGTATTCTGAAAATTGAAATGCACTTCCTGCCGGACATCTTTGTGCCCTGTGAAGTCTGCAAGGGCCGCCGGTATAACCGGGAGACACTGGAGGTAAAATACAAGGGCAAGAGCATCCATGATGTGCTGGAGATGACAGTGGAGGAAGCCATGAGCTTCTTTGACAGCATTCCCAAGATCCGCCGCAAGATCGAAACCCTGTATGAAGTCGGCCTGGGGTATATCAAGCTGGGGCAGCCTGCCACCACCCTGTCCGGCGGTGAAGCCCAGCGGGTCAAGTTGGCGACTGAGCTCTCCCGGCGCAGCACCGGACGGACCATCTATATTCTGGATGAGCCCACTACCGGCTTGCATACCTACGATGTTCACAAGTTGATCGAGGTGCTTCAGAAGCTCACCGACGGCGGCAATACCGTCGTGGTCATTGAGCACAATCTGGATGTGCTGAAGACAGCGGACTGGCTCATTGATCTGGGGCCGGAAGGCGGAGACCGGGGCGGCACCATTGTGGCCCAGGGCACGCCGGAGCAGATCTGTCAGGTGGAGGCCTCCTATACCGGGCGGTATCTCCGGCCCTTGCTTGAAGATCCCCATGGATAAAAAGTAGGTAAATTATTTTGTAATGATTCAAAAAAGACTTGACACTACTATACCCGTATGGTATAGTATGAGTAGCGAGGTACAAGCCTCGAAAAAAGGAAGGGAGCGCTGCATTTATGAAATACGTTTGCACCGTTTGCGGATATGTTTATGATGAAGATGCCGAGGGCGTAAAGTGGGAGGATCTGGCAGAGGATTTTGTATGTCCCATCTGCGGCGTTGGCAAAGATTCGTTTGAAGCTGAATAAGCTTTGACAGCTGCGAGGGAGACTGGCCGGAATGCCTGTCTCCCTTTTTTCAGGATAAATCAGTCCAAAGGAGGATGTTTGAAAGATGACTACTGTAAAGATGACCGATTCCCTGTACTGGGTTGGTGTGATGAATCCCAGCCTGCGGGTATTTGACATTGTCATGCGCACGGACTATGGCACCACCTACAATTCCTACCTGCTGCGGGGCAGTGAAAAGACTGTGCTGATTGAAGGCTGCCACAAGACTTATTTCCAGCATTGGCTGGACAACATCCAGCAGGTCTGTGATGTGTCTGAAATTGATGCTGTGATTCTCAATCACAATGAGCCCGATCACACCGGCGCAGTAGCCAAGCTGCTGGAGCTGAATCCCAATATGGAAGTCATCTGCTCTCAGGCTGGTTCTATCTACATCAAGGGCATCACCAACCGCACCGATCTGAAGCTGCGGGTGGTCAAGGACGGCGATACCATGGATATCGGCGGAAAGACCCTGAAGTTCCTGGCAGCGCCCTTCCTGCACTGGCCGGATTCCATCTTTACCTGGGTGGAGGAAGATCAGGTGCTCTTTACCTGTGACTTCCTGGGCTGCCATTATTGTGAGCCCTTCCTTTACGACTACAATATTGCCCGGGATGCTGCCTATGAAGAAGCCTTCAAGGGTTACTACGATGCCATTTTCGGGCCCTTCCCCAGCTATGTGGTCAAGGGACTGGCCAAGATGGCAGATCTGGATCCCAAGTATGTCTGCACCAGCCATGGCCCTGTTCTCACTCGGGAAGGCCGTCTCTCCTATGTGAAGGAAATGTATGCCAAGTGGTCTGCACCTGTGGAGAAGGCCGTGAAGTCGGTGCCTATCTTCTACTGCTCTGCCTATGGCAATACCCGCAAGCTGGCTGACGAGATCCGCAAGGGCATTCTGGAAGTGCTGCCCGATGCCGATTGCCAGACCTACGATATTATCGATCATGATATGGGTGAGCTGGGTGCCAAACTCAATGGTTCCGATGCTTTTGCCATTGGTTCTCCTACCCTGAACCGGGATGCGGTTCCCCCTGTCTGGATGCTGCTGGCTCATGTGGATGCGGTCAACTGTGCCAAAAAGCCGGTGCTGCTGTTTGGTTCCTACGGTTGGAGCGGCGAGGCCTGTGGCAACCTGAAGAGCCGTGTGGAAGGTCTTAAAATGAAGGTCTGGGAAGAGCTTTTCAAGGTGAATTTTGTACCTTCTGAAGCTGATCTGGAAAAGGCCCGCAACCTTGGCCGGGATTTTGCTGCTTCTCTCGCTTAAGCATGCTCGGTTTCCCCGAAGCTGTCCGAAGGACAGTTTCGGGGTTTTTGTTTTATCAATCCTTCTGGATACACGATTTTCTTGTCCGGTGCAGAGTTTTTATGTGCAAAACTTGACAAATTATGCTGGCTGCGATATCATGAAAATGCAGAGCTTTCGCCTCATGAAACAGAAGGGATAACTGTTTTATGAAAGCAGCATCACAGGGATTGCAGTCGGTGTTCGGAATGGCGTTTCAATCAAATGTTCGCCCTTCCTGAATGGGATGGTGCTGTTGGAAATCTGGCGGGCCGCAAGAAGGGGCTTATTATATGATGACAAGAACAGAGGGCGGAAAGCCGCTATATGAACAACTAAGGCTGGCCCTGAGAGACGACATACTGAGCGGCGTCTATCCGCCGGGGGCTCAAATGCCCAGTGAAATTGAACTGGGAGAGCGGTATCAAGTCAGCCGTATCACTGTGCGCCGGGCGGTGCAGGAGCTTTCTGAAGAAGGATTGCTCATGCGAATCCAGGGAAAAGGAACCTTTGTAATTTCCAGTATTCAGCGCTTGGATCTGGACAGCTCCTGCAGCTTCTGGCAGATGTTGGAGGAGAGGGGCCGGAATGTACAGGTACGGCTGCTGAGGGAAGGCTGTTTTGACGATCCGGAGGCTGAAAAATTGCTTCGGATCAACGGCGGCGGAATTTCGGGATTCCGGCGGCTGCTTATGGATAATGGGGAGCCGGGCGTCGTAGAAGACCTGGCCTTTTTGCCTGCCCGTCTGGAAATATCTGCGGAGGAACTGCAGCGGTTGCCCTTCAACCGGATTTTTGCATCTGGCAGCGAGGGCGGACGGATCCAGCGGGAATTCAGGGCTGTTTCAGCGGATTCGGAGATTGCCGCCTTGCTGCAATGTGAGGAAGGTTCAGCTATTTTTCTGGTAAAGCAGGTCTGCTTTGACCGGTCTGGTATGCCGGCAGTACTGAGCCGCAGCTATTTTTCCGGGATCCGTTACAGCTTTTTTGTAGAGGAACATAAGTTGCAGCTGCGCCATATGGAATAAAGCACCAGATATGGAGCAAGCCTTGACTGAGATGTCAAAAAGCCATAGAACAAAGGTCCGTATCTGGAGACAGAATGCGGACTTTTTTATTTTATGGGTCGTTTTCAGTGAAGGCAGAATTGTCAGAACCTGACAGTGTTCTGCCTTGACTTTTTTGACGCAAATATGGTAAACTGATATTATACACCCGAAAAGATGTTCCCTTAAAAAATCTGTTTTTGCAGCAGTTTTGTGACCACGGTGTGACCGGTATATGCTATAATCAAGGTATCGATGACAACGGATGACTGCTGCGTCCGTATCGGCAGAGATAGAACTTTCAGAGATGGATTCTCTGGGATGGGATCCCTCTATATCACAGGAAAGGAAGGAAAGGCACATGGTAGCACTGAAGACCAGCATGTCCACCCAGATGGTGGCCAGTGTGACATCCTGTGAAAACGGCGAACTCCAGGGGACTCTTTACAACAGCTATTTCGACAAGGTCATCTCATTTCAGGATACTGTTGAGCTGTTGAGAAAGATGGAGTGCGTTTTTAATGGTCTCTGCTTTCCGCAAAATGCAATGACCTGCCGGCGTTTCCGGGAACAAGGGATCCGACAGGTGAAAATGGAAGGAGCAGACAGGAAAATGGCAGATCATGATAAACCCGTACGGGCTACTTTTGTTATTCATGTCAAGTACCGGCAAAATGCTACATGGCAGGGGACCATCACCTGGGCAGATAAAAAGATAACCAAGAATTTCAGGAGTGCCTTTGAGATGCTGAAGCTCATTGATAATGCAGTAGAAGATTCTGAATACATTATTGCGCCGGAGTGGATTGATCAGACAGAGGAATCCTGAAGACAGGATATTCCCAAATTAGCGCTTTGCAGCAGGAGGCGATAAAATGGATGGGGAATACCCATTGGGAACCATTTACATTCGTACCTTTGGAAAATTTTCCATCGAATGCGAAGGTGTTGCCTTGAGTGAACAGTCGGTGCGCACCAAAAAAGCCTGGCTGTTGATTCAGTATCTGGTGACAAATCGGGATAAGGATCTGTCTGTGGATCGTATCATCACAGATATCTGGGGTACAGAAGAAAACGATGATCCGCTGAATGTGCTGAAGAATCTGGTGTATCGGGCCAGAAATATTCTGAAAAAGCTGGCGCCGGGAAAAGATGTGGATTTTATTCTGTATAAACAGAATACATACAGCTGGAATAGTGCATTGCCCTGTGAAATTGATTGTGAGGCCTTTGTTTCACATCTCCGTGAGGCGGAGGGTGCGGCTGATGATAATCAGCGCATAGACCGCTATATCCAGGCGATTTCTCTGTACACTGGTGAATTTCTTCCGCAGTCCTCCTATGCCGATTGGGTTGTCAGCCGCAGCACGGCGTTGGCTACCACCTATCTCAATGCAGTGGAACGTGTTTCCCAGCTGCTGGAAGAACAGGGCCGGCTGGACGAATTGGTGGAAATTGTAGAAAGAGCGGCTACTCTGTACTTGCTGGAAGAACGAGTTCACCGCTTGCTTCTTCATGCTTATGTGGCCTCCGGACGGTACAGCAAAGCGATCAAGCATTACAACTATATCAGTGAGTTGTTTTATAAAGAATTGGGCGTTTGTCTGTCGGATGACATCCGCAGCATGTACCGGCAGATTATTACCGGTATCAGTTCGGTGGAAATGGATCTTTCGTCCATCTGTGAAGATCTTCGGGAGAGCGTACAGGTGAAAGGTGCGTACTTCTGCGATTATGAGGTCTTTAAAAATATCTATCGGGTGCAGGCTCGTTCCATTTCCCGAACGGGTCAGTCGATTCATGTGGTTTTGATGACGGTGCTCAATGAGAATGGCTTGGCGGATGAGAAAACAATCCGCCGGGGGTTGGACGAGCTTCGGAACATTTTGCTTAGTTCGCTGCGGCGGGGCGATGTGGTGAGTGCTTTCAGTGCATCCCAGTTTGTGGTGATGCTGCCCATGACCACATTGGAACAGGCACAGATGGTGGCCGATCGGTTGTTGGAAAAATATCATACCTTGCAGGTGCAGGTTAATATCCGGCCGCTGACGCCGTTTGAATAAGTGCGTGATTTCTCTTACAAAAACTTGGAAAGGATTTTGTCATGTATTATAAAGTAATTGCTGTATTGCTTGCTTTGACCATGGTCATGGGCCTCGCCGGATGCGGACAGAGTGCCGTGACCAATAGCTCTCTGCCGGCAGAAAGTGAGGTTTCTTCTGAGGCCGTGTCTGAGACGGAAACTTCTTCCCAGGAGGTTTCTGCCGAGTCTGCTGAGGAACTGGAAGAGGACACCTCCATTGATGAAAGCGAGCTGGAGCAGATTCCTGACGAATTTATGCCTTTGTCAGATCCTGGTTCTGGTGTGGCAGTTCCCAGTAGCCGGATGGGGAAATACATTCAGGCCACGGACACCATCTATGCCACCGGTGGTTCTCAGATTGATTACGGCAATGCGGCAGAGGGATATGTGCGGGTAGCACAGAGCGGCAGCACCAAGCGTCTGAAGGTGCAGATCGTTCATCCCAATAAGACCTACAACTACGATCTGAACACCAATGGAACCTTTGAGGTTTTCCCGTTACAGAGCGGAAACGGTACCTATAAGATCCGGATTATGCAGAATGTGGAAGGAAACAAGTATACCCAGCTGGCCGCCAAGGAGATTAATGTCACCCTGAACGATCAGCTTTCCCCCTTCCTCTATCCCAGCCAGTATGTGAATTACAATGCTGATTCCCAGGTGGTCAAGAAAGCTGCCGAGCTGTGCAATGGCATTACCGGTGATGTGGAGAAGGTAGCAGCCATTTACAGCTGGATCATCAACAATGTTACCTATGATCAGCAGAAGGCAGCGACGGTACAGACAGGTTATCTGCCCTTACCGGATAATACGCTTTCCACCAAAACAGGCATCTGCTTTGATTATGCGGCGCTGATGGCAGCCATGCTTCGTTCTCAGGGTGTCCCCACCCGGTTGATCTGTGGTACCGTATCGGCACAGGACCTCAATCATGCCTGGAACGAGGTTTATCTGGAAGGCAAAGGATGGGTAACCGTTAAGATTTACTTTGAAGGAAATACCTGGCAGAGAATGGATCCCACCTTTGGCGCTTCCGGCAATGCGAATATCGAACAGTATATCGGTGACGGCAGCAACTATACCAGCCTGCGGGTTTACTGATGTCCCAGAAAGGGCAGATTTTTCTGCCCTTTTTTCGCATACAGACGAAAAAGGAAGGATTTGACATGGAAGACATGGAAAAAGATACATTAGAGACAACCGATAACAGCTCCAAACAGAAAAAAGCACTGCCGGCAGAAGATCTGGCTGTTTTCTGCGATGAAATTGCCATGATGCTGCGGGCTGGACTGAATCTTCCCGATGGCCTGGGGGCCATCGCCTCCCATCTGGAAAGCCGGGAGGCCCGTGAGCTGGTAGGGCAGATGAAGGAGAAGCTGGAACAGTATACCCCCCTCAGCCAGGTTCTTTCTGAGGCCGGAGTATTTCCCCGGCAACTGGTGCAGATGGCAGGCATCGGAGAGCAGGCCGGTACGCTGGAACAGGTGATGACTGCCATGGCGGCCCATTACCGCCGGGAGGACACCATCCGCCGGCAGATTCGTAGTGCGGTCTTGTACCCCATTGTGACGCTGATTATGATGGGCGTTGTCCTGACTGTTCTGACTACCCAGGTGTTTCCCGTCTTTACCCAGATGTTCCAGACCCTGGGAGCAGGGATGTCTCAGGCCGCAGAAGCAGCTGTTGCACTGGGAAATCTGTTTAGCTGGATTGTGGCCGGTATGGCTGGCCTGTTGGTTATTGTGGGTATTGCCATCTGGATAGTGGGTCTGACATCGGGGGGACGAGAGCGCCTTACAGGGTTGTCCGCCAGATTGCCGGTGTTCCGGAAATTTTCCATGAAAATTTCCGCTGCCCGTTTTTGTGACGTCTTTTCCATGCTGCTGGCAGGCGGATATCATGCAGAGGATGCCCTGGAGCAAATTGCGGAGATGCTGCCGGATCCCACCGTGCGGCAGCGGGTTCTCCAGTGCCGGCTTGACCTTCAGCAGGGAGTCCCGCAGGGAGAAGCGCTGGTCAATACTGGGCTGTTTACCGGCCTTCAGAACGGCCTGATTGCTGTGGCTTGTCAGTCCGGAGCCCTGGACACCACCCTTCGTTCCATGGCGGAGGAGAATCTCCAGGAGGTGGACCGGATGATTCAGCGGGCTGTTTCGCTGATTGAACCGGTGATGATTGGTCTGACAGCGGTGATTATTGGCAGCATTCTGCTGTCGGTCATGCTGCCGCTGACTGGTATGATCGCTTCTCTGGGATGAGGTGATGGTCATGCGATTTTATGCCAGAAAGAAGAAAAGTCCGGCGCTTCTGCTCACCCTTTGCCTGGTAGCCGTGTTTCTGGCAGGAGCAGCAATTGCAGCAGCTGCCGCTGGCAGCCAGTCGGAGGAGCAGGCCCGGCAGACAGCCGAGCAGGCAATTCGCAAAGCGATGATCAGCTGTTATGCCATTGAAGGCAGCTTCCCTCAGTCCTGGGAATACCTTCAGGAGCATTATGGCGTGTCGGTGGATGACCGGTTTGTTGTGGAGTATGAAGCCCTGGGTGGAAATATCATGCCCCAGGTTCAGGTTGTGGTACGGGGCGGGAGCGCCTTTTGAAGGGAGAGACAGTGATGGCATGGACAACGGAACATTCCGGACGGTCGATTGGCACGCTGGCCACACTGCTGCTTTTCGGTATCTTTACCCTGTCGGCAGCGGCTTTGACGGTGGTGGGCGCGCAGGTATATCAGGCCATTCTGGAGGATACCCGCCAAAACAACAATCAGCGGGCCAGCTGTGCCTATCTCATGAACCGGCTGCGCAGTGTCAATGGTCCTATTTCCATAGAGCAGTATCAAGAGGGCAGTATGCTGGTTATGGAGGAGGAGATCGGCGGGGAACAGTATCTGACCCGGGTGTATCTGCACGAGGGATACCTGACCGAGAGCTTTCTGCCAGCTGTGTTTGAATTTGATCCGGATAATGGAGAACAGATTATAGAGGCATCGGATTTTCAGCTGAAGCAGGAAGGTGCCCTCTTTCAGTGTCAGGTGAAATGCGGGGGAGAAGTATATAGCTTTTCCGTCAAAAGCAGGGGAGAGGAGACAGCGTCATGAAAAACGGACATTCTTCCTATGGCTTTTTTATAGAGATGCTGCTGGTTCTGCTGTTTTTCTCCCTGTCCGCAGTGATTTTGCTTCAGGTGTTCCTCACAGCCCGTCAGAAAAGCGATGAGGCGGCTCTTCGGGGGACAGCCCTGAT
>CALXFL010000060.1 GCA_944387515.1 uncultured Clostridia bacterium | reverse complement strand
ATCTTGGAGGTAACCTCAAAGGGAGCATGCATCGAGAGCACCGGTACACCGATGTCGATGGTATCCACATCCAGCTCGGCAATATAGGCAGCCACAGTTCCGCCGCCGCCCAGGTCTACCCGACCCAGCTCGGCAGTCTGCCAGATCACACCAGCTTCATCCAGCATCCGGCGGAAATGGCCCATCAGTTCGGCAGAAGCATCGTTGGAGCCGCCCTTGCCTCTGGAACCAGTGAACTTCATGATGGTGGTGCCACGGTTCAGGTAAGCAGCGTTCAGAGGCTCATGGGCGTCAGCAAAGGTGGGATCCACAGCGGCGCTGACGTCAGCAGACAGGCACTTGGAGGCAGCCAGCACCCGGCGGCCAGGAATGCCGTGGGGCTCGGCGATCTCATCGATGAAATACTTGAGGAAGGCGCCCTTCATGCCAGTGGCACCGCAGCTGCCGATCTCTTCCTTGTCGGCCATCAGGGCCATCATGGTCTTTTCGGGCGTGCCATTCAGGTCCAGCAGAGCTCTGGCGGAGGTGTAGGCGCAGACCCGGTCGTCCTGGCCGTAGGCACCCACCATGCTTCGGTCGAGGCCCACGTCCTTGGCCTTGAAGGCGGGGACGATTTCCAGCTCAGCGGAGAGGAAGTCTGCTTCGGTGATGCCGTATTTCTCCATGAGGATGGCAGCGATGTTCAGCTTCACCCGGTCGCTGGCTTCGTCATCCCGGAAGGGACGGGAGCCAATGAGGAGGTTCAGCTCTTCGCCCTTGATGATTTCAGGAGCGGAGCGCTTCATCTGCTCGGAAGCCAGGTGGGGCAGCAGGTCGGTGATGCAGAAGACGGGATCGGATTCATCCTCGCCGATGGTGACGGTGACAGTGCTGCCGTCAGCCTTAACCACAACGCCATGGAGGGCCAGGGGAATAGCGGTCCACTGATACTTCTTGACACCGCCGTAGTAATGGGTCTTGAAGAGAGCCAGATCGCAGCTCTCATAGAGGGGAACCTGCTTCAGGTCGATGCGAGGGGCATCGATATGGGAAGCGGTGAGGTTGACGCCCTCAGCCAGGGATTTCTCGCCGATGACGGCCAGGATCAGGGTCTTGTTCCGGTTGTTCAGGTAAACCCGGTCGCCGGGCATGAGCTTTCTGCCATTTTCATAGGGGGCAAAGCCTTTGGCCTCAGCCTCCCGGATCAGGGTGTCGACAGCTTCCCGCTCAGTTTTAGCGGCATCCAGAAATGCCTTGTAGTCCTCGCAGAAGGCGTCAGCGGCTTCTACCTGCTCGGGGGTCAGGATCAGACCGCCGTTTTTCTTGTCCATGAAGAACTGTTTTTTCAGTTCTGCTGCTGTGAGTGCCATGATATAATCTCCTTTGTAAAATATATTCCTTCCAGGTGGAAGGGAAAACTCCATCCCAAACCGGATCATCCGTTTGCCTCTTGGGACAGAGGATTTTCCTCAGTGGTAGAGGTTTTCATAGATGTCCCGTACCCGCAAAACCTGCTCAGCTTTTTCTTCCGGAGCAGGGTCATCCACATACCAGGCGGCCAGTACGGCTTCCTCGTCAGGGTGTTCTTCTTCCAGCAGGGAGAGGATGGTACAGCCCCAGTGGATGTTGGTTTCGGGAGAGAGCAGGTCTCCTTCAGGGGAAAGCCCCAGCTCTTCTGCTGCCCAGCTTACAGTTTCTTCTGTGAGAAGCATGAGTCCTTGTCCGCCAGTGTCGCTGGTGGCCTCCGGCTCAAAGCCGCTGCCGCAGCAGATGATGGCGTAGACCAGATTAGTGTCCACACCGGCAGCCTGAGCCTCCTGGTTTACCAGGTCGGCATATTTCCGCGGATAGAGCATCCAGTGAATCAGGTAATATCCGCCGCCAATCAGGAAGATGGTGCCCAGGGTGAGCACCACGGCGGTGATGGTGGTTTTCAGGTCCTGGCTCATTCGCCTGCCCTGCTGCTGGCCGGAGAGGCTCTTGGCCAGGGCCAGGCCCTGTTGGTAAAGCTGCTCCCGGGTGCCGTTGTTGCGGAGCACGTAGTCGGAGCGAAGGGTGTAAAAGCTGTCCTTCTGCTGGGCGGACATTCGGGCTTTGGCTTGTTCTGCCGTGATGCCGTCCCGCTTCTGGATGCGCTGGAGACGCACCTCGGCGGGCGCCAGCACGGCCACCCGCTTCTGACAGCGCTTGTCCTCGCCGCTCTCAAAGAGGGTGGGGGCATCCAGCAGGATGCGGTTTTGTCCCTTTTGGAGACAATCTTCCACCATCCGGTCGATCTCAGCCTTGATGGCCGGGTACATGATGCCGCCCAGCTTTTGGGTTTGTTCGGGAGAGGAGAAGGCCATCGCCGCCAGAGTGGGCCGGTTGAGGCTGCCGTCCTCCAGAAGAATGTCTCCGAACACCTCTGTCAGCTGTCGGAGGATTTCCGGATCTTGCTGAACGGTGCGGGTCACCTGGTCACAGTTGATGATGGCAAAGCCCGCTTCGGCGAAGGCTTCGGATACGGTGGTTTTGCCGGCGCCGGTCTGGCCGGTAAGGCCCACGATGAGGGGCTTTTGAGGTTTGGCCATCAGTCCTTCTCCTTTCCGGGCTGCAACGGCAGCTCCATGACGGTATGCCGGGGCCGGAGCCCCATCTGGTCGTAAAAGTGCCGGGCCTGTTCATTGAAGGCCCAGACAGTCAGTTCAATGCGGTTGGCGCCCGACTGGGTCCCCCATGCCTGGGTTCGCTCCATCAAAGCGCGTCCGATTCCTTGTCCCCGGCATTGGGGACAGACATAGAGGCTTTCCACCGATACCACCCGCTGGGGTGTCTCACTGAGAAAGAGCTGGCGTAGGGTCAGGTGGGCAAAGCCCACCAGCTCCTCTCCCAGCCAGGCGGTGAGTACCAGGGCATCGGTGCGATCCATGGCCGCCCGGAGCAGCAGCCGGTTAGAGGTGAGATCGAAGGGAGGAAAGCTGTCGGGCAGGTGGTCGTGGTGGAGGTTCCAGCTGTCCCGCATCAGGGGAAGCAGCAACTCCAGATCCGCTGGCACAGCCGAGCGAAGTACCAGTTCTTCCATCACAGCCGGATCACCTGAAAGGCTGCAGCCCGGAGCAGCCGGTTGTAGATGGCAAGGCCGATGCCCTTCCGGCCGGAAATCCGCACATAGACAGTTTGGGCGCCCTTTTCGTCGCAGGCACGCAGGGCAGAAAACAGCTCCTGCGCCTGAGAAGCGGGATCTCCCCGGTGTCCAAAGGGGACAGTCGGGCAGGGGAGGACATCCGCTTCCTCCCGGGATACCATGGCAAAGACGCCTTCTCCCTGATGGGCTTCCATAAAGCTGGCGAATTCCTCAGCGCTTCCTTCCACCAGCACGACCTTTGCAGAGGGCGCGTAGTGGCGGTACTTCATGCCGGGGGAGGCCACCTTCTGGCCAGGTTCAATCTGGTGGAGCACCCCTTCATCCATCTCCACCGGGCAGATGGATTCCAGTTGGGAGAGGGTGATTCCGCCGGGGCGAAGCAGCCGTACCCGGTCCTCCAGCACCAGAATGACGGTGGACTCCACACCTACCTCACAGTTGCCTCCGTCCAGAATCAACGGAATCCGGCCGTCCATATCTGCCAGCACATGGGCAGCGGTGGTAGGGCTGGGGGAGCCGGAACGATTGGCGCTGGGAGCAGCCAGCGGGCAGCCGGCCGCTTCGATCACTGCCTTGGCCACCGGATGGCTGGGCATCCGGATGCCTACGGTGTCAAGTCCCGCTGCCACACAGCCGGGAATCACCGACCGGCGGGGCAGGACCATGGTCATGGGGCCGGGCCAGAAGGCGTCAGCCAGCTTCCGGGCCAGCTTGGGCGGATGGGTAAGTTGTTCCAGCTGTTCGATTCTGGCGATGTGTACAATGAGGGGGTTGTCCTGGGGACGGCCTTTGGCCGCAAAGATGCGGGCGACCGCATCCGGGTCCAGGGCGTTGGCCGCAAGGCCATAGACAGTCTCGGTGGGCAGGCCCACCACCTCTCCCTGCCGCAGCAGGGAGGCTGCCAGCTGGATATTCTCCGGGCTGGCAGGCAGCAGTTTGGTATCCAAAGTGTGGTTCCTCTTTCCTTTTATGCAAGTTGTTACGGGTTTTCCTGGGCAGCCAGGATCTCTGCCTGATGGGCGGTGATGAGGGCGTCGATGATTTCGTCCATGTCGCCGTTTAAGAAGCTGTCCAGCCGGTAGATGGTCAGGCCGATGCGGTGGTCGCTGACACGGCCCTGGGGGAAGTTGTAGGTGCGGATCCGCTCGGAGCGGTCACCGGTGCCCACCTGGCTCTTCCGGTCGGCGGCAATGGCTGCATTCTGGGCGGCGGCCATCTGGTCATAGAGCCGGGAGCGGAGCACCTTCATGGCCTTGTCCCGGTTTTTGATCTGGCTGCGTTCATCCTGGCATTCCACCACCATACCGGTGGGCAGGTGGGTGATACGGATGGCGGATTCCGTCTTGTTGACGTGCTGGCCACCGGCGCCGCTGGAGCGGAAGGTGTCGATTTTCAGGTCGGCAGGGTTGATTTCCACCGCCACCTCATCCACCTCGGGCAGCACGGCCACTGTGACGGTGGAGGTGTGGATGCGGCCCTGGGTTTCCGTTTCAGGCACCCGCTGAACGCGATGAACGCCAGACTCAAACTTCAGCCGGGAGTAGGCGCCATCTCCATTGACAGAGAAGCAGATTTCCTTGAATCCGCCCAGCTCGGTGGGATTCTGACTCAGCACCTCCACCGTCCAGCGGTGGGATTCGGCGTACATGGTGTACATCCGGAACAAGCTGCCCACAAAAAGAGCGGCTTCCTCGCCGCCGGCGCCGCCCCGGATCTCCATGATGACATTCCGGTCGTCGTTGGGATCCCGGGGGATCAGCAGCAGCCGGATCTCCTGGGTGAGAGCCTGATGCCGGTCTTTGGCTTCGGTCCACTCCTGCTGGATGAGTTCCCGGAAATCCGGCTCCAGTCCGCCGCCCTCCAGCAGGGATGCAGCCTCTTCCAGATCCGCTGAAACCTGACGGAATTCCCGGATCTTTTCCACCAGGGGTGTCAGGCTGCTGTATTCCTTCATCAGGGTGCGGTACTGTTCGTTGTCTGAGAGGGTCGCCGGATCGGTGAGCCGCAGACTGATTTCCTCGTATCGCTGCTCAATGGGCAGCAGTTTTTCCAGCATGGAGATGCTCCCTTCCTGTAAAAATTATGGGGCGGGCTTTTCTACCCGCCGGATGCTTTTTTCTGCCTTGGAGCGGGGAACCATCATTTCCCGTCCGCATCCCAGACAGCGCAGCTTGAAATCCATCCCTACCCGCAGCACCAGAAACCGGCTCTGCCCGCAGGGATGATTCTTTTTCATCACCAGGGTATCGCCCACTGCAATATCCATGAAAGGACCTCCTTTGGATGTTTTTTGTCCGGCTGCATCAATTCATAGTTAAGTTTAGTATACCATACTTTGGCGCAGTTTGCCAACGATTTTTTAAAAAACAGGGTTTCAGAAAAATTGGTTTTTGAAAAATAGGGGTTTTTGTAGAAAAGGCGGGCAGGATAAAAAAGGCGTCTTCCGCTTTGAAAGACGCCCAAAAAAGCAAAAAGGAGGAATCCCGATTGAAGGAAACCGTTGATTTATATGCTCGTTTTTCAGATATCGATCAGGCTGAGGCCGCTATCCGTATGCTGCGGCACCGCTGTGGTGGTGTGCGTGCCTTTGAGGTCCGCCGGCGGAGAAGGCCGGAGGAACAAAACCGGCTTTTGCCGGCGGCCATGGCCTTTTATGGAGCCAATCTGATTGGGGATCCGTCTCTGGGGCCGGCCAATGGTGCGGTACTGCTACCTAGCCTGCTGAGCCGTACAGAAGCACCTCTCATCGATGGCCCTGCCGGACGGGAGGACTGCCTGCTGATGGTGCGGGTGATGCGGGGCCAGGCTGCCCGGGCTGCTTCGCTGCTGCGCACCTGTCATGGCAGCGAAATTTTCAGAGGCTAAAGACCGTCTCCACCATCCGGCTGCATCCCGGAGGAGAATACTGCCAGCGGGACAGATGTCCGCTGGAGATCCAGTACCGGAGGGGAATGACGGGGGCCGGATCGTCAAAGGAATCGATGATAATGAGCTTTACCTTCATCTTTTCCGGCAGAATGCTCTTGATGAAGACGCTGGCCTGCTGTCCTGGGCGGACGCCTTCCTTTGGCTCCGCCAGTCCGGCCAGATTGGGAGTCAGCTCCACAAAGATCCCATACTCTTCTACTGAGCGGACCATGCCGCTCACCGTCTGACCCGGGGAGAAAAGACCGGCATTTTCGCTCCAGCTGCCCAGCAGTTCCTTGTGGCTCAGGCTGATCCGTCCGCCTTCCCGGGTGCGGACTACTGCCCGAATCAGCTGACCGGGGTGAAACCGGTCGGCGGGATGGGCAATACGGCTCACCGAGATCATATCGATGGGGATGAGGGAGATGACGCCGCAGCCAATGTCGGCAAAGGCGCCGAAGTTCTCCAGATGGGTGATCCGGGCGGGGAGAATGTCCCCCGGTTCCAGTTTGTCCAGAAACTCCCGGGTGCAGCGCTGCTGTGCCAGCCGCCGGGACAGGGTGGCCACCACCTGGCCGGTGGCAGTGCGCTCCATGGCGGTGATGATAAAGGCCACCGGCCGCCCGACCCGGGAGATGATGGCGATATCCCGGGTGGTGCCTTCGGCGATGCCCAGCGCCGCTTCCTCCCGGGGAATGATCCCCTTTACCTCTCCCAGATCCACCGTCAGATCGTGGTTTTCGCCGCAGAGAATGGCTCTGGCCTCCAGAATCCGCTGTTCGGCCATGGCCTCGTAAAGGGCGGCCACACTGGCCAGCCGTGCCTTGTTGTCTGCCTGTTGAAACAGGATTCCTTCCGGAAGAAATTCCATATAAAGCACCTCATTTTTTGTTGTTCCACAGCCACGCTGATGACTCTATCCTATGAACGGAGATGGAAAAATATGCCGCTGGACCTTTTCCCGGCGGCTTTTCATATGTAGAGTCGGAGAAATGGAAACGTCCTGCATTTCTTTAAGGAAAAATCTTGCAATATTCCTCGGGTATGGTAGAATGAAAGAAAAACACTCCATGAGGAAAGGAACCCGACCGCCATGCATGACGTCAAAAAAGTCACCCTTCAGGCGATGCTGCTGGAGGCGCTCTTCTGGATGAGCTCCTGTGCCTATGGTAGCTTCATTGTCACCACCCTTATCGACTATGGTTATTCTTCTGCTACCGCTACCGCCCTGATGACGGTGATGGCGGCGGTGTCCTTTGTGGCCCAGCCCATCACTGGCTATCTTTGTGACAACTATTTTTCCCAGCGCAAAGCCTTTCTGGTGCTCATCGGCTGTTCGGTTCCCCTCTATCTGCTGCTGACCTTTTCCATGAAAAGCCTTCCGTTGACCGTGCTGTTCATGTTTCTGCTGACTTTGGCCATGCAGCAGGTTCCCGGACTGGTAGACGCCTGGGTGGTCCATATGCAGGGGCGTTATCCGGGGCTGAACTACGGCCTTTGCCGGGGCACTGGCTCCTTGATGTATGCTGTTGCTGCTCAGGTTATGGGCGGGCTGACTGTGGCCTGGGGTCATGATCTGCGGATGGTCGTGGGCGCTGTGTTGGGCGTAGGCGCCTTAGTAGTAGCCTGGCGGCTGGGGGAGATGCCGTCCCTTCCCAGCACAGATGATCCAGTGCCGGCTGCTCCCCGGCGGCTTTCCACCGGAGAAACGGTCCGGCGGATGGGAAAGAATCATACCTATCTGCTGCTGCTGGGCATGAGCTTCGCCCTTTTTCTGGGTTCCTCCTGCATCAGCACTTTCATGCCGGTGCTGGTAGCTGATCTGGGCGGCGATTCCGGCCATGTGGGTACCGCTTTTGCCGTCACCGCTCTGAGTGAGGTTCCCGCTATGTTTTTGATGCGGGCCATTCTTCGCCGTTTTCCCGCTCGCCGGGTGCTGATCTTCGGTTGCTTTTTCTATGTGACCCGACTGACACTGACCTGCCTTTCTCCCAACCTGACAGTGATGCTGGCTATTCAGCTGCTTCAGGGCCTTTCCTTTGCGGTGCTCTGGCCCGCTTCCATCAACTATCTCAACCGGATTGTAGAGGACGAAATCAAATCCACCGCCGTCATGACTTACACCTCGGTGACGCTGGGAATCAGCGGTATCTTTGGCAATGCCATCGGCACGATGATTCTCTCCGCTACCGACAATGTGCGTCTGGTGTTTGCCTTCTCCGCCTGTTCAGCAGCGGTGGGTCTGGCACTGGGCATCTTCGGTCTGGTGCGGCGAATCTGGAAATGAAAAAAGGCTCCCCGCAGTTGGAGAGCCTTTTCAGGTTTTTAATAGGAAAGAACGTATACATCCACCTGTTTGGCACCAAAGGCACAAGCCTCACCGTAGGTGTTGAAGTATACATCCACCAGCACACGGCCGTCCATCAGGGCGACGCCGGTGTCAGCGGCAATGGCATAGCCGTATACATAGGAGCCATCCTTGGACTTGATATACAGCCGGGAGCCATAGGGGATGATGTTGGGGTTGACGGCCACATAGCCGGTGTGCAGATACCGGCCGGTGGAGCCGTAGGCGCCGGGCCGGGCACTGTATGCAGTGGCCTTTCCGGAGATCACCTTCTCGTAGGAAGTGGGATTTCCGTTTCCATCCAGGGTCAGGGAAGCGGGTTTGGCCAGATAGTTGACCGGTGCGTCAGCATCGCCGATCTGAGCCTTGGCATTGACAGCGGCCTTGGTAATCTCTTCATGATCGACGGTGGTTTCCACCACGACGCCGTCCACCAGCTTATCCTTGTAGGTAACGGTCTTCACGCCATCCTTGCCGGAGGAAAAGACCTTTACCTTGCCCTCTGCCAGATAGCGGGTGGGCTCATATTCGGTGGTGTAGGGGATGGTTTCGGTGGCGGAGCGGGTGGCGTAGGTAACCCGCTGAATGGTAAGGGTGCCGTTTTCAGTGACCACATTGCTGAGGTTTTGAGACACAATGTCCTCACTGCCTACCGTGATGCCCAGCTTTTTAATCGCCTCGGCATAGGTCTGGCCTTTTTCCACCACGGCAGTTCGGGTGGTGCCGTCCACGGTCACCTGACAGGGAACGCCTTCGATGACATAGAGGTTGAAGGCATCTTCATCGTTTTCCCGGGGTTCTACCCGGTAAATGTCATATTCGCCCAGCTCCCGGCCGGCTTCGATCAGGATGGCTTTGGGGTCGGTCTCTGTGGTGTAGGCAATCCGCGTGCGTTCCTCATCCTCTTTGATGTAGTAGAGATAACGTCCGCTGACGGAGCCCTCCAGCATCATGGCCATGGAGATTGCAGCAGCTGTCACGGCCAAAGCCTTGACGATGTGCTTGTAGATTGCTTTCATAAATCACATACCTTTCTGGCCGGGCGGATGCCTGGCCGGTGGGGATCTTACAACTTGTTACGACTTCCGCCGTGAGACTGCGGAAAATGTTATTGCTGTGTAACTGTTGTAACCGATTTGTTTCCATTTTAGCCATCACCCTTCCATTTGTCAAACAGGACATCCGGGGTACTTTTGTACACTTTGCCATGGCATATAGAAAAATAACCCAACAAAAAAGAAACTTTTTGTTCATTTTTGTCAGCTGGTGGAAGTTGTTACAAAATGGTAACAGTCAATCCTGGTCGGATTACCGGCAGTTTTCACAAAGTTGGCCTATATATTCAAAAGAAACAACTATATATGAAAACAAAAGAAATCAAGAGAAATCAGCAGAATAACTGGAATAAATTAAAATCATGGTCGATTTGAAAGAATATGCCGGGAGAAATACGGATTTTTAACAAATTTTTGAATAAACCTGCTTGTTATGAACAGTAGGGTTTCCAGGAATCCAACCATAGGAAAAAGAATGCTTTTTGGATAAAGTTCGCAGGATGTTTGAAGTTGATTTTGTAAAAGTAGACGGACAAAAAACGATTTTATCCATAGAAATGAAAGATATATCCATATGGTTTGACGTAGAAATATGGTAAGATGAAAGAGAAAGGGTGTTTCCCTGTATTGTCCACATCCGGGAAAGAAAAATCCCGGTATTTATTAAGGAAGAGGTGTTTGATTCATGCTCATCGAAAATTATTTTGAGCGGCCGGAGGTTCTCCATCTGGGAACCTGTGACAGCCGGGCCTATTATGTGCCCTATCATGGCCGGGATGAGGCGCTGTTTCAGGAGGCGCTTTACTCTGACCGGTACCAGTGCCTCAACAGCCCCGACTGGCTCTTTGCCTACTTTGATTCGGTACGGGAACTGAAGGAGACCTACTGGACCCAGACCTGTGATGAGGTGGAGGGCTTTGACCAGATTCCGGTGCCCTCAGTCTGGCAGAATCACGGCTATGACCGGCATCAGTATACCAATACCCGGTATCCCTTCCCCTATGATCCGCCCTATGTGCCGCTGGACAATCCCTGTGGTGTTTACAAACGCAGCTTCCAGCTGGATCAGGTGGAGGGCCGGTACTACCTGAACTTTGAAGGCGTGGATTCCTGCTTCTACCTCTGGATTAATGGTCAGTTTGTAGGATACAGCCAGGTTTCCCACTCCACCTCTGAGTTTGAAGTCACTTCCTTTGTAACCCAGGG
>CALXFL010000059.1 GCA_944387515.1 uncultured Clostridia bacterium | reverse complement strand
GACTTTCTGGACAAGGTAGGAATGGAGATTCCCACCACCTATGATGAGTGGTATGAAGTGCTGAAAGCCTTCCGGGATGAGCTGGGCATTGCTGCTCCCTTACATTCCCATGGGCGGCATTCTCATGGGTTTCCAGGATTATTCCATCAAAAAAGGGATCCTGGGCAGCAACTGGGTGGGGCTTCAGCACTTTATTTCCTTCTTCAACTCGGTATACTTCTGGCGGCTGATCCGCAATACCCTGCTCATCAGCTTTTACGGTCTGCTGTTTTCCTTCCCCTTCCCCATCATCTTTGCCCTCTGTCTCAACGAGGTACGCAACAAGACCTTTAAGAAAACCGTTCAGACCATCTCCTATCTGCCCTACTTCATCTCTATTGTGGTTGTCGTTGCACTCCTCAATGATTTCTGTAAAGCAGAAGGCGTGCTCACTCAGATTGCCGCAGCATTGGGAGATACCGGCGGTGCGCTGATTTCCCGCCCTGAGTGGTTCCGGACGCTGTACATCGGCTCCAATATGTGGCAGCATCTGGGCTACAACTCCATCATCTTCATCTCAGCGCTGGCCACCATTGACCAGGAGCTGTATGAAGCAGCTGTTATTGATGGAGCAAACCGCTGGAAACAGACCCTTTACATTACCCTTCCCGGCATCGCTTCCACCATCGTCGTGCTGCTGATCCTCCGTCTGGGTCAGATCATGAATGTCGGCTATGAAAAGGTCATCCTGATGTACAGCCCTGCCACCTATGAAACCGCTGACGTTATCGCCAGCTATGTCTACCGTGTAGGCATCAAGGACGCCAATTACAGCTATTCCACCGCCATCAACTTCTTCAACTCCATCATCAACTTCATTGTCATCTTCGTGGCCAATCAGATCAGCCGCAAGGTGGGCGAAACCAGTCTTTGGTAATGGGAAAGGAGCAGATACAGGATGTTAAAACGCACCACCGGCGAAAAAGTATTCGCTGTTTTCAACACCATCGGGCTGATTTTACTGTCCATCATCTTCATTGTGCCAGTCTGGCACGCAGCCATGGGCTCTATCTCTGACCCGCTCAAGCTCTCTGCCAGCACCGGCCTGATTCTCTGGCCCCTGGGCGAACCCACATTGGGCGGCTACCGGCTGGTCATGCAGAACAACTCCATTTTGATCTCCTATATGAATACCCTGATCTATGTAGTCTGTGCCACCGCTTTCGGCACCCTGCTGACCATCCTGGCTGCCTATGTCATGTCCCGGAAAAATCTTTATTTTAAGAGCATTATCATTTTCATCGTCACCTTCACCATGATCTTCAATGGCGGCCTGATTCCCACTTACATGGTGGTCCGCAATCTGGGCATGCTGGATACCCGATGGGCCATGATTATTCCGGCATCGGTCACCGCCTATAACATCATCATCATGCGCACCTCCTTTGCGGCTGTTCCCGACGCCCTGTCGGAGGCTGCCACCATCGACGGCGCAGGCCATCTGCGGATTCTCTGTCAGATCATCCTGCCGGTCTCCAAGTCCATCATCGCCGTTATTGTTCTGTTCTACGGCATCCAGCACTGGAACGCCTGGTTCAACGCCTCCATCTATCTGACCAAGAGAGAGTTCTATCCCCTCCAGCTGACGCTGCGGGAAATCGTGCTCCTAAGCTCAGAAAACTCCATCATTGCAGAAGCAGATGGTCAGGACGTGGAAATCTACCGTCCTCTCATCAAATACTCCACCATTATGGTATCTGTCATTCCCATGATGGTCATTTATCCGTTCATTCAGAAATACTTCGTTTCCGGCGTCATGATCGGCTCGGTTAAGGGATAAGCTGACAAAAAATCGCCCCCCGGCAACCGGGGAGCGATTTTTCTCATCATGGGTTCATCACCCGCCGCCAAGCTGTGGGCGTGGTGCCCTCCAGCCGCTTAAAAGCACGGATCAGAGCCAGGCTGTTGCTGTATCCCACCGCTGTGGCAATATGCTCAATGGTGTCATCACTTTCCCGCAGCAGGAGTTTGGCTGTATCCACCCGCCGCTGATGAATATAATCCAGTACACCGCCGTTGACGCCCCGCTTGAACTGGCGAAGCAGATAGGACTGACTGATGCCGAACTGATCGGCAATGGATGCCACACTGATATTGGGGTCCTGATAATGGTCGTTGATGTAGCGGCAGACCCGGACACAGAGGCTTTCCTCTTCCCGATCTGTTGTGCGGCTATGAAGACTATGTACCAACTCCGCCGCCTCATGGATCAGACCTGCCAACTGTCCGGTATGCCGGGCAGCCCGAATTCCTTCAATCAGTTCCTCAAGCCGGGCTGTATCCTCCGGTTGACAGGGCGGTTGATCCAGATTGGACACCAGATAATCCAACAAAAACATAGTTTGCAGGCGAATGCTGGAAAAGGAACGATCCATCTGGGCCAGTCCGCTGGTCCGCAGCTCCAGATAGAGCTGATCCACCTGATCCAAATCCCCCGCCAGCGCTGCTGCACAGAACTGACGCCGGCGGATGGCGCTGTCAGACATGGAAACGGGCAGGTTCTCTCCCAATTCTCCCACCAGGGGCAGCAGATCCTGCCGGACAGCAGCCGGCATCTCCAACCGGAAGCCCTCCATCTGTTCCATTCCCCAGACAGTCTCCTGAAAGGCCTGATGGATACCCGTCATTCCACTTTTACGGCCGGTTTGCAGCCCACTGATATAAAAGCTGACGCAGATGCCCATCCGTTCCCGCAGAAATGTCTCTGCCTTGAGACAGATCTCCCGGATACGCTCCAAAAACTTCTCCATCTCCTCCGCCGGTACCAGCTCACGGGGAGAAAGAATTGCATACAGACTGCCCTCCAGGCTGCATACATAACCATCACAGAACTCCCGCAGCAACTCTTCTGTCACAGAGGTGACGACATAACCGGCCAGTTCAAGGGTTTCCTCACTCTCATCAGCATGTCCTTCCAGAAACAGATTGCTGTAATCCCTGAGTTCAATGCCGATTACGCCAAACTGAGAGGTGGAGAAATGAAGGTCGTAATCTGCACAGGCTGCCTGAAAGGCCTGGTCACTGTGAAGGGATCCCATGAGCATCCGCACCAAGCTGTCCTGACGCAGCCTGGCCTTCTGCCGGTCAATCTCCCGTTCATAGCCCTGAGATTTGCGAAGCAGCGATGTGAGCCCCGCCTCCAGCTGGGCATATTCCTGCCCTTCCTGGGTATCTGGCCCATCATGTCCCAGCATCTGGAAAAGCCGGCGCACCGGCTTATACTGACACCAGGCAAAATACAGGGAAAATCCCACTCCCAACGCAATGCAGACAGCCAGATACAACAGATACCAATTGCGCACCTGCTGAAGCTGTGCCGTATATTCTGTCAAGAGCACTGCGGAAAAAAAGCGCCATCCTGTCTGAAGAGAGGACATCTGCAAAACGGCAATCCGTTCCCCATTCACATTCTGGTATTGCATGGTTTCCCCGACGTCATCTTCTGTATCCACCTGCATAGCCGTCTGGCTGGCATTGGCAGGCGCCAGAATCCGGCCGCTGGGCGAAACCGCCCAGAACTGCAGCCCCTCGTCCTCTCCATCCCGATTTTCCATCACCGACCGAAGCAGCTCAATATCCAGTACAAACAGCACCGTCACCTCTGATACGCTGATACTGGGAGAATCGGTCATATGAGCCAACACCTGATTGGCTTCAGAGGTATTGCCCAGCATTTTGAACTGAAGCGTACCGGTGTGATTGGTCCAGCTTTCCAGCTGTTCCAGAGAGCAGGTAAACTCCCGCTTCAGCATCTGGTCAAAAACATCCAGACTGTCATAATATCCCCGGGTAGACACCACCAACCCGGGACGCGAAAAGATCAAGTAAACATCGGTAACACAGGCGCTATACGCCGCCCTCGTCAACATCTCATTCCGAAGCAGTCCGGCTTTTTCCAGCTTGAAAGCAGAAAGCGGCGTGCTGGCATAGAGCAGGCTTTCCACCTCCTGCCGGGCCAGCAGCTCACGCCCCAATGACTGTACCTCCTGAGCTACCCGATCCATAGCGGACACTGTCTGGGAAAGGGCACTCTGAGACAGGGAAGCGGCATTTTCCTCCAATGCCCGATAAGAAGCCTGGTACAGAATCTGACTCATCACCAATGGTACAATCAACACCAACAGATAGGAAATCAGCCAGATTTGAAGCAGACTTTTTTTCAGCTGCAATTTTTTCACCTGTGAAACCCCTTTTCAATTTTCACAAAATACGCTACAATAGATCAAGGTTATTCTAACAAATTCCGACAAAAAAAGCAACCTGTTCTCTTTTCAGAAACATTTCCATCTGTTTTGTTTCATGAATGTGAAATAAACGCCAAATAGGCACTTTTCCCTGGTTCGTTATTTTCTCTTTATAAAAATTCAGAAAGGTGGGTGTTTTATGCCATCAGGCAGTGTATTAACCCTTCTCCGTGACTTGAATCTGCTTTCCATCCTTCTCCGCTTTGTGCTGTCTGTCATCTGCGGCGGACTGATCGGTCTGGAACGGGGTGTCAAACGGCAGGCGGCCGGCTTCCGAACCCATATCCTGGTCTGCACCGGTGCCTGTATGGCCATGATGACTGGTCAGTACATCCACCTCTTCATCTCTCCCGGTGCGGACCCTGCCCGGCTGGGCGCCCAGGTCATCAGCGGCATTGGCTTTTTGGGCGTGGGCACCATTGTCACCACCCATTCCAACAAGGTAAGAGGCCTTACAACAGCTGCTGGCCTTTGGGCTGCTGCCTGCATTGGGCTGGCACTGGGTATCGGTTTTTATGAAGCTGCCCTGGGGGGAACGCTGGTGGTGGTGCTGGCTATTGTGGTGCTGCAACGGATTGACGAGGTATTCTATTCCAGGGTACCCATGATGGATCTGTATGTGGAGATGGAAAACATCTCGCTGGTGCGGAATCTGCTGGTCAACATCCGGGAGCACCGGCTGAAGATCTCCTCCATGGAGCTGCAAAAAGCCAAAAGCGGCCGGCAGGATGCCATCGGTATCACCCTCACTGTCCGAAAAATGGACCGCAGAGACCGCATTGACATGATGGAAGTGGTCAGCTGTACCGAGGGACTGACCTTCATTGAGGAATTGCTGTAAAGCAAACGACAGAAAGGAAGAAAACGCCGTGTATACCGTAAAAACCGACCTTCACACCCATACCCTCTTTTCAGGTCATGCATTCAGCACCATTGGGGAAAATGTAGCACAGGCTGTCCGCAAAGGTCTCGAAGCCATTGGTATGGCAGACCATTACAGTCCCCTTTTCCTCCCCCAGCGTCAGGGCGGCTTTCCCGACTGGGGACCCATCATGAATATGGCAGCCCTGCCAAAGGTCATCGATGGAGTCCGGGTGCTGGCCAGTGTAGAAATTGACCTGGTGGATTTTGAAGGACATCCAGCCTGCTGGAATCTGCCCTGTCCCTTTACTCCACCGGGTGCAGAACCAGATACCGTAGCTGGCCGTCTGCTGCGCAGCCGGGACTATGCCATTGCCAGCTTTCACGGTTTTCCCGGTGCCGGAGAGGGAACAGCCGCTCAGTATACCGAAATGTACTGTGGCGCCCTGCGAAATCCGCTGATTCATATTCTGGGGCATCCCTGCCGGCCGGGCTTTCCTTTCGATCTGGAAGAAGTTATCCGCACCGCCAAGGAAACCGGCAAAATGCTGGAAATCAATGACCATTCCTTTGATTCACCGGAGCACATCCAAAATGCCTGCCGCCAGCTGGCGATCCGCTGCGCGGAGGAAGAAGTGCCCATCGTGGTCAGCAGCGACGCGCACAGTGCCTGGTTTGTGGGAGAATTTGACCGGGCATTGACCATGCTCCAGGAGATTTCCTTCCCGGAAAGGCTTATCGCCAACCGAACACTGGCGTCTTTTCAGGAGCAGCTGGAAAAAATTCCAGGCCGGATATTGTAATGCTCAAAGCGGCACATCTGCTGGATGTGCCGCTTCGGTTTGCCATCCTCTTGCCAGAAGCTCCAAAACAGGATATAATAAATTTGACACCTCTTATCTTGTAACCGGAGATTATCAATCATGGCTATTAAAAAAAATACCCAGTTTTTAACAGTCACCATTGGCTTTGTCCTTTTCCTGATCGCTGCCTCCATCATTGGCCTCTGGGCAGTGATTCAGTCTTCCCGCAGCACAGCAGAAAATTTTGGCCAGCAGCTTTCCGAAAACTACCGGCTTCAGAATATTGCCGTGCTGGGTCAGTACCGCACCATTCTGGAAACCGGCGCTCACACCATCAAATCCATGCGGGATGATGGACGGAGCATCGAAGAGATCCAGCAATGGACAATAGATTATGCCTTCTCAGATGCTGAACAACAGCCGAGTGACCGTTATACCGGCCTTTATTCTATTCTGGATGGTAAAACCATTGATGCCCTGGGATGGCAGGTACCGGAAAGCTATGCGATTGAAGACCGAATCTGGTACCAGGAAACCATTGAAATGGAAGAAGATTCCATTCATTACTCCAACGTCTATCAGGATGCCATGACCGGCCAAAATGTGGTCACCCTCTCTGTCAACATCGGAGGAGGAGATGCCGTGGCCGTGGATGTGAATACCCATCTTCTGGAGCAACGCCTGAACCAAGAGCCCATGATGGAAGGAAACATTCACGTCACCTTTGACCGAACCGGCAATATCATCTGTCATCGCTGTTGGGATCCTGACAACTGCCCCCACGATGCAACCTATTTTCAGCGGCTCTGGCAAAACCTGTCCGCTCATAAGACAGAAGAATCCTTCCAGTATCAGGATGCAACCGGAAGCCAGCAGATCGTGTACAGCTTCAAAAGCAACGCCGGATGGCTGTCTGTCTCCAGCGTCTCCTACAACATTCTGTCCGGTTCCAGCCGGAAGCTCATGAATCTCATTCTCTTTATCGGTGTGCTGTATCTGGGAGCAGCGATGATCTTCCTGATCCGCAATTACGGCGCTCACCGCAAAGCCCAGGAAACTGCCGCCATTCTCTATGCGCTGGGTGACACCTATTACGCCATCTACCTCATTCACGCCGGTACCGGTCAGTGCCAGCTCATCAAGCCATCCCCTGACGTCCAACAGGAAATGGCAGGCTCTGACCGCTATGACCAGCTTCTTTCCACACTGGCTGCCCACATGGAACCGGAGGCCGCCCGGCAATTCTGCGAAGATTTCAGTCTGGACAGCATTCATGACCTGATGGACAAGGAGGTCCGCAGCTTTGGCGGAGATTTCCAGCGGCGGTTTGAAGACGGATATGAATGGGTCAATGTACAATTGTTGCTGGCAGGCGGAAACCTGCATGAGGGACGGATCATCTTTGCCTTCCGCAAAATCACCGAGGAAAAGAAGCAGGAGCTTCAGCAGATTCAGCTGCTGGAAGAATCCCTGGAAGCCGCCAAGGCTGGCAACCAAGCCAAAAGCAGCTTCCTGTCTAACATTTCCCACGATATGCGTACCCCGCTCAACGCCATTATCGGCTTCTGTGAACTGGCCATCCAGCAACAGAATTCTGAAAAAACAACCGGTTATCTGGAAAAGATCCGATTTTCCAGCCGTCACCTGCTTCAGCTCATCAACGACACACTGGATATGGCCCGGATTGAACAGGGCAAGCTGGATTTTCAGGAGGAAGCCTTCAATCTGGAAGCCCTGTGCCGGGAGACGGTGGATATCTTCCGCGAACAGGCAATGAATCAACAGAAAACATTGGAACTGACCATTCAACTGACCCATTCCATCGTCATTGGTGATCCCCTGCGAGTCGGCCAGATTCTCAACAACCTGTTGTCCAATGCGGTGAAATTCACCCATCCTGGCGACCGGATTACCCTCTCACTCCGGCAGAGCCAGGCTGCCAGCGGTGTCGGCCTTTATCAGCTGGTTATCTCTGATACTGGTATCGGCATGTCGCCGGAATTTCTCGAAAAGCTGTTCCTCCCCTTTGAGCGGGAAGTCCGCTTCCATCCCGGACGGATTGCCGGTACCGGACTGGGAATGCCCATCGTTCAAAGCATTGTTCAGTCCATGAACGGCACCATTGAAGTAGAGAGCAAGCCAGGAGAGGGTACCACCTTCACCCTCAACCTCCCGCTTCAGCTGGATGAAACTGCTGAAGTTTCCTCTGCTCCGCAGCCAGCTGGACCGATACAGCTCACCGGCCGTCACCTGCTTCTGGCAGAAGACAATGAAATGAATATGGAGATCGCCGCCGAAATTCTGGAGATGAACGGCGCACTGGTCACCAAAGCATGGAACGGACAGGAGGCCGTAGAGGCGTTTGCCCAATCGCCGGTGGGATTTTTCTCGGTAATCCTGATGGATATGCAGATGCCCGTCATGGATGGATGCGAGGCCACCCGGCAGATCCGCAAAATGGAACGGCCCGATGCCACGTCCGTGCCGATTATCGCCGTCACAGCCAATGCCTTTGCCGATGATATCAGCCGGGTTATGGAAGCAGGAATGAACGCCCATCTGGCCAAGCCGGTGGACTTCACCCAGCTTCTTGAAACCCTCACCCAATTGACTGATAAAACCAATACCACCCCATAAATGCCAAAACCGCCTCCTTAAATGGAGGCGGTTTCAGCTTGTAGAAAAACCTCTTTTCCAGAAAAAGTTGCACAAAAACTGGAATACCTGACGGCATACAAAATCAAAAGCTTTACTCGATTTTTCTCGAAAAATCGCAGGTTTCCAAA
This sequence comes from uncultured Clostridia bacterium, assembly GCA_944387515.1. Classification (GTDB taxonomy): domain Bacteria; phylum Bacillota; class Clostridia; order Oscillospirales; family Ruminococcaceae; genus Faecivivens. Next base: position 1,938 of record CALXFL010000059.1, on the reverse strand, counting down.
GGGCGGCGCCCTTGGTCGCTCGCCGCAGCGAGCGAAATCCTAACTTTTCCGCGCCCGGCGCGGACTAGCGAAGCCCAAAAAGCGCCCGCCGCAGCGGGCAAGATACCTTCCTGACAAACCTCACCCGGCCATTTCATGGCCGGGAACCTGCCAGGTTTCATACTGCTTTGTGCAATTTGCTAACCTGATTCCCTTTTTCGACAGCCTGAAACCGCCTCCTTAAATGGAGGCGGTTTCTGTTTCCAGAACAAAGCGATGATTTTCCCGGGTCAGGTACCAGCGGAGCATCTTTTTATGGCTGGCGTAGTCCAGCTGGGAGATATCACTCTGGGTGTTGCTCATAAGCAGCTGAAAAAACCAGTCCCCCCGGTTGAGCAGCGATTCGGTGAGCCGCTGGCCCAGCAGTGAAAGTGCCACCTTGCCACCTTGAGGCACTGTATCCAGGGTACGGCTCTCCTCCATAATGGTGAGCACCGTTTCGCCATCCAGCAGATGCCGTCCCACCGGAATATTCAGCCGGCTTGTCTGAAGGGGCTCACTGAACTCCCATTCCATGCCCCCCAGGGAATCAATGAGATTGATGGCTCCCTGCCGTCCAATCCGCAGGTAGCGGTTCACCGGATACCCCAGGGCAGAAACACCCCGCACTACCTCCTCGCTGCCAGCATAGGCATCATGGCCCAGCAGGTCATCAGTACGGCCATCCAGCTCCACCTCCGTCTCCGGATCCAGACGGGTAAGGCAGATTTCCACCGCCATTGGATCAAAGGAAAGCAGGGCCAGCTGCGACAGCTGTCCCTCTGTCTCCCCCATGATTAAAATGGAAAAGGCATCCTCTGCCGAAGGCCGGTACTGATCTACCGACAGGTCAGATGGCTGAGATACTGGCTCTTCCCCTTCCACCGTCAGGGAAAACACCACTGCCATCACCAGCAGTAGAATTCCCAGACTAGTGAAAAAGGACACTGCAAACAGATAAAAGCTCGATCGCTCCCGTTTCATGAAAACGCCCCCTTTAACCGACAGTATCGGCTCCAAAGGGGGCGTTTATACGGCTATATCCGATCAATCTTCCTCAAAAACTGCCTGCACAGTCTGTCCTGCCGGTACAAAGACCTTGGCAAAGCCTGTAAGCTCAGGGCCTTCCTCCATCCGCAGCACGGTGTGCCAGCTGTCCATATTGCCAGTGTTGGTCACCAGAACGCTGCCATCGGGACCCGGCTTTTCCTCAAAGGTGGTATAGGAAAGTCCATGACCGAAGGGGTAGAGGGGGCTGCCCTTGAAGTAACGATAGGTGCGGCCCGCCATGCTGTAATCCTCAAAGGGAGGCAGATCGTCTGCCGACCGGTAGAAGGTCACCGGCAGCCGTCCGCTGGGAGATACCTTTCCATACAGCACATCTGCCAGCGCATGACCGCCCTCTGCACCAGGATAGAAGCACTGTACCACGGCATTGCAGGTCTCGTCCTGCCGGCAAAGGTTGACGGCACTGCCCGACACATTGACAAACACAACCGGCTTGCCCACTGCCAGTACAGCCTCAAACAGCTCCTTCTGTACCGGCGGCAGCTCCAGATCCACCTTGTCGCCACTGTTGGCGCCGTTGTAGGCGTCTCCTTCCTCGCCCTCCATCGAAGGATCCAGTCCCATGCAGAGAATAACCACGTCGCTCTCCTGAGCGGCCAGCACCGCTTCTCTCAGCGGATGCTCGGCCCAGGCATGAACGATGCCTTCAAAGAGATGGGAGCCTCTGGCATAGAGCACCTTGCCTTCAGCAGCCTCCTGAATGCCCCGGAGCAGGGTAATGTACTGATCGGGAGTGCCGTTATAGTTGCCCAACAGCACCGATTTGCTATCGGCATTAGGACCGATGACTGCCACAGAGGTGCCCGGCTTCAGGGGCAGGATGCCGTCATTTTTCAGCAGGACCATGCTCTG
>CALXFL010000058.1 GCA_944387515.1 uncultured Clostridia bacterium | reverse complement strand
TGACGGCAGAACCGACTTCCTCCACCACACCTACCATCTCATGTCCCACGGTAATACCGGGTACCGCCCGGGGCACGGAGCCATGAAGAATGTGAAGATCACTACTGCAAATACTGGACAGGGTCACCCGGACAACGGCATCATCCGGCTTCAGCAAAACGGGAGCTGGTTTTTCTGTCAGGGCGAAGGTGCCTTTTTTCAGATAAGTATAGGCAAGCATTGGCTTCTCCTTTCAGGACTGGGACAGAAAAGCATGGAGTGCTTCCATGCGGTCCTGGGTGACATCCACACCCTGCTGATAGAGAGCGTTGAGCTTCTCCACATCCTTTTCAGTACGGCTGATAGCCACCGGCTGAGGCGGACGGATGACAAAGGCTTTTCCCTCCTGCTCCAGCTGTTCCACCAGCTGAAGCTCCTGGTTATAAATCTCATGCCGCCGTTCCAATGCTGCAATCAGCCGGGGATAACGCCGGTACAGGATCCGGGACAGCTTGAGGGTGCTCTCCGGCTTTTTGACAAAGCCCTTCTCTCTGGTGAGAACCACGACCACCCGGTCACAGTCCTGGAGCGCCCGGGCTACCGGAATGGGATCGGCAATACCACCATCCAGCAGCTCATCTCCCCGGTAGCGCACAACCTTGGATACCAACGGCAGCGACATAGAAGCGAGCACCGGCTGGTAGTCCTGATCCAGGTCAGGCACCGGCAGATAAACTGCCTTGCCGGTCAGACAACTGGTGGCTACTGCCATAGCCTGACAGCCACTTTTCCGGTAGGTCTCATAGTCAAAGGGAATCAGTTCCCGGGAAATGGTATGGAACATCATCTCCTCGCTGAACAGACTGCCGGTACGGATCAGGTTCCCCCAACTCATGTACCGTTTGTCATTGACATATTCCACATTGACCCGCCGACTGCGATCCGGCTGGTTGGCATAATAGCAGACCATATTGCAGGCCCCCGCAGAGACACCGATACAGTAAGGAATCCGGATCTCCTCCTTCATCAGACAATCCAGTACCCCCGCCGTAAACAGGCCACGCATTCCGCCGCCTTCCAAAACCAATCCTGTCACAAGATAGCCCTCCTTTTCACTTGGCTGATATGTCTTTATTATAGTCTCCTCCCGTTCATCTGGCAAGAGGAAGCAGAAAAGCAGTTTTTTGGAAAGCTGCTTTTTTATTTGTACAATGAAAAAAATTGTCGAAACCCCTTGCAAAATACCAAAAAGGCGTGTATAATGCGGATATAGAATAAATGTTCTATACTCGGTAAAAACCCTGATTTTAGACGAAGCGGAGTGTATTGGGATGAAAATCATGCTGATTGGATATCTGTTTGTCACCTTTTTTGGGGCTGGTCTGCTCTTTTCCTGGCTGCGGGCCTATTTGATGGAACAAAAGTTTCACCTATCGCTGAAGCGAGCCGCAGGTTGTGTCTGGCTGAGCCTGGGGTTTTCCATTGCTGCCCGGCTGCTGCACCGGCAGGTCATGCTGCTTGGAGAACATTTGATCTTCGACGCGTTGGGAGCCTTACTGCTGGCCGTACTGGTCTGCTGTGGAACAGCACTTGTGCAGGTGCTGCGGGAGGTGGACAGCACCGAGTTGCCAGAAAAAGTATCCCGGCAGGACAAAGTCAGCAAGCATCCTGCCGCTGGATAAAGGGTATGAAAAATCCGGCTGCCCATGGACAGCCGGATTTGGTCAGGTTTTGTTTTTGTGTCCCAGCCGCCCGAGAACTAGGGTAGCCAGCACCATGAGAAGCGGAAAAATAGCTGCCGTCAGCAAACCGGCTTTCAGGCCCAGCTGATCGGGTGAGAGGCCAGATGCCGCTGCTTGGGCTGCCAGAGACGGGGCCTTCTGTACCCCATCTGAGACGAGTCCGGTGATCCACGGCCCCAAAGAGCAGCCTACATCCCCCATCAACGCCAGAATGCCGAACATGGCGGTGCCGCCGGTGGGATACCGGGCACTGGTCAGGCTGAAGGTGCCCGGCCACATCAGGCTCACGGAGAAGCCACAGACGGCACAGCTGAGCAGCGAAACCAATGGACTGGGCGCCAGGGCCGTCACCAGATAGCAGCAGATGCAGAGCACGGCACAGCTGCAAAGAGCCCGCCGCAGATCCAGCCGTTCTCCAAAAAAGCCAAAGAGCGTCCGGCCAATTCCCATCAGTACGGCAAAGAGACAGGGCCCTAGCAGATCGCCGATCATCTTGGGCACACCCAAGCCCTTCTCAGCAAACAGGGAGGACCACTGGCTCATGGCCAGCTCCGAAGCGCCGGCACAAACCATCAACACCATGGCCAGCAGAAAGACTGGCGCCCGGAACAGCTGTCGGAGTGGTGTGCGGCGAGCCTCTTCCACTACCGGCATCAAGGGCACCCGAGTGAAAAACAACAGATTGGCAAAGGGAATGACTGCCCACAACAGGGGCAGCACAAACCATTTGGCATTTCCCAGCGCCATCAGCAGCAGTGTGCTCACCAGTACAGTCAGCACCTGCCCCCAACAGTAAAAGGAATGAAGCAGGCTCATGGCAGACGCCTTAGCGTCACCCGGCAGAGAGTCCACAATGGGGCTGATAAGTACCTCAATCAACCCGCCGCCGATGGCGTAAACCATCACCGCAATAGAAAGGCCAATATATGGAGACATCATCCGGGGCAACACTGACAGCAGCACCAGTCCTCCGCCTGCAAAGGCATGCGCCATCACCACGGACAAACGGTATCCCCATCGGTCAGCATACCGGGCCGCAATGAGATCCACAATCAATTGAGTGGCGAAATTCAACAGAATCAGCCGGCCTACCTGCTCAAAGCTCAAGCCGTAGTCCTGCTGAAAGATGACAAAAAAGAGAGGGGCCAGGTTGTTGATAATGGCCTGGGTGATATATCCGCCATAGCAGGCCAGCATGGTGTGACGGTATTGGAACTTCATCGGGTCAGCCCCTCCCCATTCAGTGCAAATTTCCGAATGGCCTGGATGACGCCACCCTCCCGGTTGCTGGCAGCCAGATACCGGGCCATGGGACGAATGTCAGGATGGCCATTTTCCATTGCAAAACTGTAATCTGCATACTGGAACATGGCGACATCATTGAAATAATCGCCAAATGCCATGGTTTCTGCGGGGGTAATCCCCCACTTCTGCTGGAAAAAGCGAAGGCCAGTTCCCTTGTCCACGCCGGTATCCATAATGTCCATCCAGATACTTCCCGAAACCAGCATGGTCAGCCGGTCTCCGAAGGCTGCCTGTAAAGCAGGCAGCGCATGTTCCGCCGGACCATGGAGATCCAGCAGCGCAATTTTATAGATATCGTCATCTATACGGGCAAAATCCTCGATAATCTGCTGATTGACATAATACTTGGCGATTTCACTGTGATAATCCGGCTCACTGGCAGCGTGATAGCTGCCATGTACACCGCAAAGCACCAACCGTACACCCGGCAGTCCAGCGCAGATCTGCACGATTTTCTGCACATCAGCAGGCGCCATCAGTCGCCGCTGGACGATCTCCTCCCCTGCCACCAAACAGGCTCCGTTATCACAGATATAATCCACCCAGTCAGCGTGGGGGAGAAAATTTTCCCGCAGCGTCACATAGGACCGGCCGCTGGCAGCCAGAAAATGAATGCCTTTATCCCGCAGCAGGGACAAAACCTCAAAAAAATTCTCCGGCAGCTGGCTCTTTTCATTGAGCAGCGTACCGTCCATATCCGTAGCGATCAATTTGATCATCTGGGATTTCTCCTTCCAGAGACCGCCAAAAGCGGTCTTTTTCTGTTTTCTCATGAACTCTTGCTAAGACATTATCATAGCATGCACGACAGCAAAAGACAAGAGCAGCGCCTTTCAAAATGAGAAAAAATTTCCCCCACAGGGTATTCCATAAAATAAAGAAAGACAGTCGAAATGTGATAGACACATTGCACAAACAGTTTTGATTTTCTTTGTGAAACAAAAAAGTGCATTCACTCTTGACATCTGGTAAAAAAACGCCTATTATGGAGATGTAACCGATTACAGGAGGTGACCGCCCATGGCTACCATCAAAGATGTGGCAAAAGCTGCCGGCGTTTCGGTTGCCACTGTTTCCCGGGTACTGAACACCAGCGAAAATGTCCGTCCCGATACGGTGGAAGCTGTGCAGCGTGCCATCGAAGAACTGGACTACCACCCGAATTTTCTGGGACGCACCCTGAGACGGTTGGAAACCATGAAAATTCTGGTGATCGTTCCCACCATCTCCAACCAGTTCTACTCCCGTGTTATCCGGGGGATTCAGTCGGTTGCTCACCAGAATGGCTATCATGTGATGCTGGCCATTACTGAATCCGGACTGGACAGCGAACAGGAATACGTCCAGATGGCGCAGCGAAAGCTAGTGGATGGCATCATTTTTCTCCATTCCACCCTGGAGCCGGAGCGCATCAACGAATTGGCAGACAGCTGTCCGGTGGTCTGTGCCAATGAGTACATTCCCCACACCAAGCTGTCGGTCGTTTCCATTGACAATGTACAGGCCGGCTATGATGCCACCTCTTTTCTGTTGGAAAACGGACATCGTTCCATCGCCTTCGTATCGGCCAGCAGCCTGTACAGTTCCTCGGCCCTTCGCCGGGATGGCTACCTCAAAGCTATGGCAGAATGGGGCATTTCAGCAGAGGAATCCTGGTTTCTCAATGAAGGACTTACCTTCAAAGCGGGGCGGCGCGCCGCAGACCGGCTGCTTCAGATGGAAAACCTCCCGGATGCCGTTTTTGCGGCTTCCGATTCCGCAGCCATCGGACTTATCAGCGCACTCTCCGGACACGGCATTCAAGCCGGAAAAGATATTTCAATTATGGGGTTTGACAACAACCAGATCGCCGAGTACTACATCCCGGCACTCACCACCGTCTCTCAGCCCCAGATGGAAATCGGTCAAAAAGCCATGGAGCTTTTGATAAATAAAATTCAGAACCCATCCTGTGAGCCCCAGCGGGTCACCCTGCCTCACAGATTGGAAATCAGAGCCTCGGTCCGGCTGGCACCGTCCAGACCTGCCCGAGAGAAAGAAAGGAAGATTCACCCATGAGCAAAGTAAGAGTAGGCGTAATCGGATGCGGCGGCATCGCCAACGGCAAGCATCTCCCCGCCCTGAAGAACCTGGCTGCAGCCGGCACCGTTGAGGTTGTGGCCTTCTGTGACCTGATCGAGGAGCGCGCCAAGAAGGCCGCTGCCGAGTACGGCACCGAGGACGCCAAGGTTTACACCGATTACAAGGAACTGCTGAAGGATGAGACCATCGAAGCCATCCATGTCTGCACCCCCAACCGTTCTCACAGCTTCATCACTGTGGATGCTCTCCATGCCGGCAAGAACGTTATCTGCGAGAAGCCCATGGCCATCAACTCTGAGGAAGCCAGAAAGATGGTGGAAGCTGCCAGAGAGACCGGCAAGCTCCTGACCATCGGCTACCAGAACAGACAGCGTCCTGAGGTACAGTACATCAAGAAGACCTGCGAAGCTGGCGATCTGGGCGAGGTTTACTATGCCAAGGCTCATGCTATCCGTCGTCGCGCAGTTCCCACCTGGGGCGTTTTCCTCAACGAGTATGAGCAGGGCGGCGGTCCCCTCATCGATATCGGTACCCATGCTCTGGACATCACCCTGTGGACCATGAACAACTACAAGCCCAAAATGGTCGTGGGCAGCGTTTACCACAAGCTGGCTGACAAGATCGGCGACGGCACCGGCAATGCCTGGGGCGACTGGGATCCCAAAGAATTCACCGTTGAGGATTCTGCCTTCGGCTACATCGTCATGGAAAACGGCGCTACCATCGTGCTGGAGTCCGCCTGGGCTCTGAACTCTCTGGATGTCATGGAAGCTGCTACCACCCTGTGCGGTGACAAGGCTGGCGCTGACATGCGCACCATGGACGGCAAGAAGGGCGGCGTTCGCATCAACGGCATCAAGCACGGCAAACAGTATGTGGAAGTTCCCGATATGCAGTCCGGCGGCGTTGACTTCTACGACGGCGCTTCCGCCAAACCCGGCGATCTGGAGCAGAAGGTCTTCTACGATGCCATCACCAAGGGCACTCCCCTCTGCGTACTGCCCGAGCAGGCTTTTGTTGTAACCCAGATTCTGGAAGCCATCTACGAGTCTGCTAAGACCGGCAAGCCCGTTTACTTTGATTGATTTTTCTCCTTATAATGCCAGCGCTGCCACACCCGGCGGTGCTGGCGCTCTATCTTGAACCGAAAGGATGATCCCCGATGAAATTAGGCGTTATGGCCGTTTTGTTCGGCAAATGGAATCTGAAACAGGTTTGCGACTATCTGGTTTCCCAGGGTGTGCAGACCATCGAAATCGGCGCTGGCGGTTACCCCGGCAAGGCCATCTGCGATCCCGCTGAGCTGCTGGCTGATCCTGCCAAGCTGCAGGAGTTCAAAGACACCATTGCGGCTTCCGGTCTGGAAATCAGCGCCCTCAGCTGCCATGGCAACTACGTTCACCCCAATCCTGAAATCGCCAAGCAGTTTGACGATGACATGACCAACACCATCAAGCTGGCCAAAGAGTTGGGTGTGGACACCATCAACTGCTTCTCCGGCTGCCCCGGTGATTGCGAAGACTCCAAGAACCCCAACTGGGTTACCTGCGCATGGCCCAACGACTACCAGGAGATCCTGGAGTGGCAGTGGAACGAAAAGCTGATCCCCTACTGGAAAAAGAAGGTTGCTTTTGCCAGAGAGTACGGCGTCACCAAGTTTGCCTTTGAGATGCATCCTGGCTTCTGCGTATACAATCCCGCTACCCTGCTGAAGCTGCGTGCTGCTGTTGGCCCCGAAATCGGCGCCAACTTTGACCCCAGCCATCTCGTATGGCAGGGCATCGATCCCGCTGCTGCTATCCGGGAGCTCGGCAAAGAAAACGCCATCTTCCATTTCCACGCCAAGGATACCAAGATTGATCCTTACAACACCGCTGTCAATGGCGTACTGGACACCAAGCCCTTCACCGATGAGGCAAACCGCAGCTGGCTGTTCCGTTCGGTGGGCTATGGCCATGATTACAGCTACTGGAAGGACATGGTTTCTGCCCTGCAGCTGGTTGGCTACAATGGCGCTCTCAGCATTGAGCACGAAGACAGCCTGATGACCCCCATGGAAGGCCTGGAAAAAGCCATTGCTTTCCTGAAAGAAGTCATCATCTTCCAGCCCAAGATGACCGAGACCTGGTGGACCTGATCATCACGGATTCTGTCAGCCGGATGCAGTCTGCTGTGTCCGGCTGCTTTTCTGCCATTTTACCTGTTATATCATGAAAGGAGTTTTTTCTGATGAAACCTCAAGTTGGACTCTCCATGTTCTCGGTTATGACTGAGCTGATGGAAGATTACATGGGCACCCTGGAGAATGTAGCCAAAGCTGGTTACAAATACATTGAGTACATCATTCCCCGTTCCACCGATGACAAAACCCTGCCTTCTCCCGAGGAAATCGGCGCCAAGGTCAAGGAGCTGGGCATGACCGCCATTTCCAGCCACTGCAACTTCACCGCTGAAGACGATCTGGAAAAGATTGCTGACGACCATGTCAAGATGGGCGCTGGCGCTATTGTCCTGCCCATGACTGTCATGAGCACCATGGAGGAAGTAAAAGCCGTTGCTGACCTCTGCAACCGGATGGGCAAAGCCTGCAAGGACAGAGGTATGGGCTTCTTCTACCACAACCACTGCCAGGAATTCCTCAAGATCGACGGCAAATATGCCCTCCTCTGGCTGGCTGAGCTGACCGATCCTGAACTGGTAAGCTTTGAAGTGGATACCTTCTGGGCTACCCGTGGCGGTGTTTGCCCTGTTGAGCTGCTGGAAACCCTCGGCAGCCGCTGCAAGCTGATTCATCAGAAGGACATGGGCGAGTCCGCCAATCCCGTCAACCTGATGGCTGACGCCGGCGAGATCACCTCTGAAAACTACCGGGAAAAGATCTTCGGCCGCACCAACCCCACCGACATTGTCACCGTCGGCACCGGTACCATGGACATTCAGTCCATCGTCAACAAGGTAACCGAGCTGGGTCATGCCCCCTACATCATTGTTGAGCTGGACTGCATCGCCAGATCCACTGAGACCAACTACACCACTCCCCTTTCTCCCCTGGAAAGCATCCGGGTGAGCCGGGAAAACCTGGAGAAACTCATCGGCTGATAAAACGGCCATCAAAAAAGGCGAACCGCATCGGTTCGCCTTTTTTCTTTAACTTCAAAAACAGTAATCCGTTCCCTTATACCAGCTGGTCGAAGGTGACCGCCCGGAGCTTCTGGTCAACTTCCCGGGAAATGGCCGCCAGCACACCGCTGACCTTACATTCACAGCTGGGCATATGCTGACAGACGCCGTCCTCCCGCAGGCAGCGGCTGAGACAGTACGGTCCCTCAATCAGACCAATCACCTCAGCCAGGCTGATTTCCTCTGGTTTTTTGGCCAGCTCATAACCGCCAGACACCCCTTTATAGGAGGAAACGATCCCGCCACCCGCCAGCTTTCGCAGAATTTTCAGGGCAAAACGAAGGGTGACGCCGGTATTTTCGGAAATGGTTTTGGCATCTGCCCGCCTGCCGTGACGAATAAGAAAAATCACAAAACGAATGGCATAATCGGATTCCAACGTTAACTGCATAATGGGCTCCAGTTCCCGGCGGCCATATCTGACACAGAGAGAGGACAGAGCCGCCGTTCTGTCCTCTCCTCAAAGGGCTGTCAACAATCAGTCCAGAAAATCCTTCAGCTTCTTGCTACGGCTGGGATGGCGCAGCTTTCGCAGGGCCTTGGCCTCAATCTGGCGGATACGTTCCCGGGTAACATTGAACTCCCGGCCTACCTCCTCCAGGGTGCGGCTCTTGCCGTCCACCAGACCAAACCGAAGACAGAGCACCTTCTCTTCCCGGGGAGTCAGGGTTTTCAGAACGCTGGCCAGCTGTTCCTTTAACAGGGTGTGGGAAGCAGCGTCTACAGGAGAGGGCGCATCGTCATCGGGAATAAAGTCGCCCAGATGGCTGTCCTCTTCCTCGCCGATGGGGGTTTCCAGAGAAACGGGCTCCTGGGATACCCGCAGGATCTCCCGCACCTTGTCCACGTTCATGTCCAGCTCTTCTGCTATCTCCTCGGCGCTGGGCTCATGGCCATTTTTATGGAGCAGCTGGCTGCTCACCTTCTTGACCCGGTTGATGGTTTCCACCATATGCACCGGAATCCGGATGGTACGGGCCTGATCGGCAATGGCTCTGGTAATGGCCTGCCGAATCCACCAAGTGGCGTAGGTGGAGAACTTGAAGCCCTTCTTGTGGTCGAACTTTTCCACGGCCTTGATAAGGCCCAGATTGCCCTCCTGAATCAGATCCAGGAACTGCATGCCGCGGCCCACATACCGCTTGGCAATGCTGACCACCAGACGGAGGTTGGCCTCACTCAGGCGCTGACGGGCAACTCGGGCCCGTACCGGGTCATCGCTGTCCATATCCTCCGCCAGGCGAACCTCTTCTTCTGTGGTCAGCAGCGGTACCCGGCCGATCTCTTTCAGGTAGACCTTCACCGGGTCATCAATGCTGATGCCTTCACTGGAAAAGAGCGGATCCTCCTCGTCCAGAGGCAGCGGCTCCTCAAAACTGATATCCAGATCTTCCTCGATGTTGAAATCCTCAATGATCTCAATATTCAGGCTTTCCAGAGAATCGTAGAGCTTGTCCATCTGCTCCACGTCAAAGTCCATATCCTCCAGTGCATCTGTAATTTCCTTGGTTGTCAGCTTGCCTTTCAGCTTGCCCTGTTCCATCAAATCCGTTACAGCAGATTTTTTGTCAGCACCCATGGTAACTCTCCTTTATGGTTGGGAATCTATATCGTCAGTCCGGAACACCGGACGTATCGAACCTGTTATTTTTTACGGCGGCGAATGGCCTCTGCCATTGCAGCAGCATCTTCGTCGCTTCCAGCGGCCTGTCGGCTTTCCGCTTTGCGTCGGCAATCCTTCAGCGCCCTGATGTAGGAATCCATTGTCTCCGGTCCCAGCACCAACTCATGGTGTGTAGCCTGGATCCGGGCCAGCAGATTGACTTCCGCCTGCTGAAGCCGGGGAGACAGACTGGTCAGGTCCAATGGTCCCTGCGCCTCCATCTGCTCCAGTATGGCGGTGAAAAGCCGTTTTCCCTCTTCGGTCTGGAAATCCTCCAGAGAAAGAGCAGAAACCCGCTCTGCCAGATCGGGATGACGCATCAGACAGGCAAAGATGCCGTCCTCTGCGTTCACAGATGGCCCCCGGCGCACCGGCATTCCTGGCGCAGCCGGCAGGCTGCTTCGCCCGGCCTGGATATCCGACCAGGTTTTCTTTTCAGCCTGACGTGCCTTTTTACGGCGGTGCTGGCTGATATTTTCCAGAATGGTTTCCCGCTGTACACCGGTCTCCTTGGCCAGTATGCCGCCGTAGATTTCCCGTTCCAGCGGGTTTTGCACCGTTGCCAGATATTTCACCGCTTCGGTGAGGAAGGAAGCCCGCTGATCCGGCTCTTCCAGATCGTATTTGCTGCGGATCTGGTTCAGCTGGTACTCGATGACATTGCCTGCCCCCTCCAGCAGCAGCTTGAACCGCTGGGCGCCGAACTTTTTCAGGTATTCGTCGGGGTCCTTGGCGCCCTGCAT